>DATFZA010000609.1:0-7095 GCA_035314765.1 Bryobacteraceae bacterium | reverse complement strand
AACGTCACCGTTCGTCGGCGCGAGCAAAGCGCGCCAGAGATCTGGTTAGCGAGGCAGATACAGAGCCCAGAGATATGTTCAAGACTTGCGCGATCTCGCGATAGGTGAGACCTTCCGCGCGGAGAGATAGGCAGCGGCGGTCCTGGCCGGAAAGCGCGCGCAAAACGGCCAGCAGGCGCTCTTGCCGCTGATTCGCCGCCAACTGGTCCTCTGGATTGGGATCGCCGTTCACGAGCAGAGCGTGCTCCAGGACATTCTGCCGGTCCCGCCGGCTTGCGTTACGCTGCTTCAAGGCCAGATTGTGCGCCACCTGAAATACCCAGGCCCGAAGATTGCTGCGTGACTTGCCCAGTTGCAAGTGCTGAAACAGCGCGAGAAATACTTCCTGCACGATCTCCTCTCCATCGGAGCAAGGCAACCCCATGCTAAGCAGATAGCGCAGCAGTCTGTCCCGCAGTTGATCGAAAAGGGTCACCACTTCTTCTTCCAGCGGTGAGGACTTGCCGGAAGAGGCACGCGCCTTCGCGCGCAAGATGGACGCGGGAATTACATCGTCTTCGAACATGCTCAAAAATGGAAGCGCATTCCTCCCCAAGCGCCAATCGGCGCGCCGGGCGCAAAAAAAGTCGTGGTGCGAATCGGGAAATTCCCGTTCACCGCCAGAAACGGCTGGGCGACAACATTGCCAGCATTATCGAACGGCGACGGACCAAGTTGGGCCGCGGTGTAGTAGCGATGGTCCAGCACATTATCGATCTGAACAAAGAGCTGGACTCCTTTCGATACCTGATAATGCGCCCCAAAGTTCAAGACCCCGTAGCCGGGCGAGAAGCCGGGCCCCAGATAATAGACGCCGTCGGGTTGGTCAAGATTGTTCTCGTTGCCCCGTGCGTACGATCGGCCGACAGCGATGAAATCCAGATCCAGCATGAGTTTCTTGGTTGCCTGATACTCAGCGTACGCCTTTATTATATTTTTGGGAATCAGCGGAATGTGGCCGCCCGGTTGAACCGTTATGTTGCCATCGAGTCCCGCTCCACCATCGCTAAGACTGTTGCTCGCTCCATCCACCGTTTGCGAGCTTTGGTAAGTAGCATCGAGAAAAGTATAGTTTCCGCCCAGCGTCAAGCTCCGGATCTTGCCATTAACGCTGACCTCCGCGCCTTCGCGGCGCGTCTGGCCGAAGTTGGCGAAATACCCAAAGCCGGTCTGTTCAGACGCCACAAAAAGAAGGTCGTCGTGGTTCACTCCCCGGAACCAACCGGCACTCCAGCGGAAGTTATTTTCGAGAATCCCGCGCAGGCCCGCTTCCAGCGTCCTGGTAACAACCTGTTTCAGAGGTGGATCGCTCACCAGCGCGTTGGGCAAGTTGCACGGCTCCGTGGGATCGGCGCAACCGAGTTCGATCGCCGTCGGCGCTCGGCTGGCCTCGCTGTAGCTGAAGTACAGACTCGCAAATCGCCAGGGACTGTAGGTAAGTCCCGCAGCAGGGTTGAAGCGCTGGAACACATATTGGCCGGTGAGAGAGCCCCGGGAACCCGCCACCAGCGCCGGTGGCAGCCGGTCGTTGTTGTCAATCGGAGTCCGGTTGTATCGGCCAGAGAATGTAAATGCCAAGGACTTTCCCACGGTCAGCGTGTCCGTGGCGTAGACGCTAAACGTATTGATTAGCCCATGGAGATTCACGCGCGTGTCGACCGGGACTCCGTCCTGAGTAGTGCTTCCATCGGCGAAAGCATTGATCGGAGTAATCGTGAGATGGTCAGCATTCAGATAACCGAACTGCGACGCCTGCTGGTAGGTGATGGTACTGCGATCCCACGCCGTGCCCAGGATGACCTGATTATGAGAGGTCAGCCAGGCAGCCTGACCTGACAGGCCATAGTTATTTTGTTTGGTATAGGTATTGGTGATAATACCTGTGCAGTTGTCACTCGGGTCAGCCTTTTCCAAGCCCTGGGCGATGCACTTCCAATACGGATACGTCTCCGTCGTGGCATTTCCAGCCGCAGGAAACCCGCTGTATCCGGCGGCGTTGAGCGCGGCCTCGTCGGCAGCGCTGAGATTGTAGAGGGATTGATCGAACGACGCGGAATTGATATCGCCATTGGTAGTGTCGGCGCGGATATAGCGGAAATAGGCATTCCCGGAGAAAGTCCATTTGCTGGTGGCGTTATGCCGGACACTGAGATTGAGAGAAGGAGAGTGATTCCAAGTGATGTCCGGAACACTGTAAACACTAGAGTAATTTTCCTGCAAAAAACGGAAATCCTGCAAGCCGTTTCCGGTCAGCCAATTGTCCGCATACCCGACGCTCAGCGAAAGGGACGTTTTGCCTTGTGTCCAACCCAGCTTTCCGAATGCCTGGCGGACCTCGGAGGGCGAAAGTTGCCGCCATCCGTCTTCGCGATAGAGATTGCCGGCTAGGTACCAGTTCCAGCCGCGGCGATTGGAGCCGCCGTGCTCGAACTCGCCCGCGCGCCGGCCAAAACTGCCCCCTTCGATCTGAAGAGATGTGCCAGGCTGGCTCACGCCGTCTTTGGTCTGAATGGATAGAGCGCCGCCCAGGGTGTTGAGGCCGAACAATGGGTTCGATCCGGGCATCAGCGCGACTTCCGAGATCGCTATCTTCGGGATCAAGTCCCAGGCAACGATATCGCCAAAAGGCTGGTTCTGCCGGACACCGTCCATATAAACGGAAACTCCTTCTGGCGTCCCGAGCAAAGGCGAAGCGGTGTAGCCACGATAGTTGACGTCGGGCTGAAAAGGGTTCCCCTGATTTTCATTTATGTGAACGCCATTGAGGCGCTTATTGGCAAATTGAGAAAGGTCGACCGCGCCGCTGGAGTCGATATCGTGGGCCGTCGCGGTTTGTACCGGCGCTGGTATCTCGTCCAAGGCAAGATCGGTCCCGGGAAGCGGGGTGGCCGCTATGACATCCACCTTCGACGCCTGCGGAGCCAAGGCCATGACAACTGTACGGGAAACCGGGGTTCCGGACTGCAGATCGATCAGCACGGATTGCGTGGCAAATCCCGCCTTCATGACTTCCAGCCGATAGCGGCCGAGGGTGAGTTTCGAGAACGTGTACGATCCTTGCGTGCTGGTCCGGAAGCTGCGATCCGATCCCGTCGCAAGGTTCTTCAACTTGCCCGAAACTTCCATGGCGGCGTTTTGTGGATCCTTGACCTCAACGCGGAGCTGGCCGGAAGGATTCTGAGCCAGCGAGAGCGCGGAGGCAAGAAGCGCAGCGGCCAATAGGATGGCGGCTTGGCAGGCTGCCTTCGGGAGGGTTAAGAACCCGCTGCATTCTCGAAAACCGGCCATCAGGTCAAGCGCCCAGGGGACACAGCTACGATAAACTTGATTGAGGGAACGCGGACTCGAGCCCGCTGTGTCCCCATCCGCGCCGCGAATTCGGCGGTTTTCGTTCTTCCTCCCGAGCGCGCCGGCGCACATTCGAAACAGGTTGACAACCTGCCCCCCATTCGCATATGAGGTTATTCCTTTGGAGCCGGTTTTGTTCAGTGTTTTTCGAGTCTGACTACTGTTTCCAGGTGGGCGGTTTGCGGGAAGAGATCGACCAGCGAGATGCGCTCGATCCGATAGCTGGCCAGTAACGCCTGGAGATCGCGGGCGAGCGTAGCGGGATCGCAGGAAACCAGAACCACGCTGGGAGCTTGGATTCGAAGCAGTTCGGCCACCAGATGCTTGCCCAAGCCGGCGCGTGGCGGATCGGCAACTATCAAATCCGGTGCTTCGGTAACGGTGGGCAGGTATTCTTCTACGGGTTGCTGCACGGCCTGCGCCGGCGTATTGACCAACAGGTCCTGAAAAGCGCTGAAGCCGGACTCGACCGCGATAACGTTCTGAAAGGTCTCGGCCAAAGAGCGCGCGAACAAACCAACTCCGGCGAACAGATCGATGGCCGTGACGCCCGAAAGTCCACCACACGCGCAACTCGCCAGGCGGTCAACCAAGAACCGGTTCACCTGGAAGAAAGAATTGCGGCTGACCCGGAAAGCTCCGTAGCGCAGCGCGTCGCGGACGCCGATCGAATTGAAGATCGCGCGAACGGAAGGCGCCACGCGGCCCGAGACATTTACCTGCACTTCTGTTTCATTGGTAAATAGCTCCAGATCGGCCTGGAAGGGACGGGCGTTGCGCAGTTCCCGGCTTAAGCGGTCGATCGCCTCGTTCAGTTTGGGCGAGGCAATCGGGCAATGATCGATGGCGCATAACTTGTGAGAGCCAGGTTCGAAATAGCCAACCGATCCGTTGTCGACATGGAGCTGGACGCGATTGCGATAACGCCAGGGCTCCCCAGCGATGGTTTCGATTTCGCCGGCATATTCGATTTTCCCGACGCGGCGCAGCACTTCGCGCAGGATTGCGGCTTTCTGCTCCAGTTGCTGCTCATAAGAGGCATGCTGGTACTGGCAGCCTCCGCAGCGCCCGAAGTAGGGGCAGATTGGAGCGACGCGAGATGCGGCGGAATGAACCACCTGGATCAGCTTGCCGCGCCACAGATCGTTCTTCACCCGATCCACACTGGCGCGCACCGTTTCTCCCGGCAGGACGAACGGCGTAAACACCACGCGTCCCTCCAGGCGAGCGAGTCCGTCGCCTCCGTAGACTAGTTTTTCAATGGGTAAAGTGACTTCCTCGGACAAGCCCTACGGTAACATAGGGGTGTTTTCATGATGAAAAAGCGTGTATTCTCCGGCGTTCAGCCGTCGGGCAACCTGCATATTGGCAACTATCTGGGGGCGTTGAAGAGCTGGGTGCAGATCCAGCGCGACTACCAATGCATTTTCGGAATCGTGGATCTGCATGCCATCACCGTCTATCAAGATCCGGCCGAGTTGAAAGCCAAAATTCTGGAGACGGCCGCGCTGTTCCTAGCCTGCGGCATCGACCCGCAGGAATCCACCATCGTGGTGCAATCCTCGATTCCGTCGCATGCCGAATTGTCCTGGATGCTGACCTGCGTCACGCCGGTAGGCTGGCTGGAACGCATGACGCAATACAAAGCCAAGGCGCAGGCGCAGGAGACGGTGAGCAGCGGATTGTTGCAATATCCAGTGCTGATGGCGGCCGATATTCTGCTCTATCAGGCGGCGATCGTGCCGGTGGGCGACGATCAGTCGCAGCATCTGGAGCTGACTCGCGACATCGCGCAGCGCTTCAACTCGCTCTATGGCGATACATTCGTGGTGCCGGCCACGCATTTGCCGCTGGTCGGCGCGCGCGTGATGGGGCTGGATGAGCCGGACAAGAAGATGAGCAAATCGGCGACCGGATCGGGGCATGCCATAAATATTCTCGATGAGCCCGAGGCAGCGCGGAAGAAGATCATGCGGGCCACCACGGATTCCAATCCATCCGTGGATCTGGAGACGATGGGCACGGGCGTCGAAAATCTGCTGGCAATTCACCAGGCATTTACCGGATGGTCCAAGGAGCAGATGCGCAGTCACTTTAGCGGCATGCGCTACGGCGATTTGAAGAAGACTGTTGCGGAGACGGTAGTGGAGAACCTGCGGCCCATTCAAAGGCGCTTCAACGAGATCATGTCCGAGCCGGGTTATCTGGACAGCGTGCTCAAACAGGGAGCGGAGCGCGTTGCGCCCATCGCGCAGGACACCGTGAATCTGGTCAAGGAGCGGATGGGGCTGTACACCAGGACAGGCTGAAGCCTGTGCCACCAGGCCGATGGCATGCAAGAAGTTTCGCTGCGATCCTATGTCCGGCTGGTTCGCGGCAACGCGAATTTCCGCAGGCTTTGGTTGGCGCAAATCGTCAGTGAACTGGGCGACTGGCTCTATGCGGTGGCCGTTTATAGTTTGCTGCTCGAATACACAGGGAGCGCGAAAGCCGTGGCCACGGCGTTTGTCTTGCAGACGCTACCGCAGTTTTTCGTCTCGCCCGCGGCGGGTATCCTCAATGACCGGTTGCGCCGTAAGCAGGTGATGATCGCCGCTGATTGCCTGCGCGCAGCCGTGGTGTTCGGGATGCTTTTTATGCGCCAGCCTTCGCTGGTCTGGCTGATGTACCTGCTACTGTTTCTGGAAACCGTGCTGTGGGCTTTCTTTGAACCCGGCCGCAACGCGGTGATCCCGAACATCGTCCAACCCGAGGAAGTAGCGGCCGCCAACGCGCTGAGTTCCACCACCTGGTCTTTCAATTTCGTGATGGGTTTTGCCGTTGGAGGCGTGCTGGCCGCGTATTTCGGCCGCGATGTCGTGTTCGTACTGAACACGTTGTCTTTTGTATTCTCGGCGGGACTGATCGCCCGCATGCGCTTTGCAGAGCCGCATGCCGAGAATCAGCCACCATTCCGATTCGCGGAGCTATTCGATTTTCAGCCGATCCGCGACGGCATGGCCTATGTGTGGAAGAGCAGCAATCTGCGCTATACGATTTTCGTGAAAGCGGGCCTGGGACTGATGGCAACGAATTGGGTGCTGCTTCCGATTCTGGGTGAACGGGTGTTCCGCATCTATCATTTCGGCTTTTCCAAGGCTGGCTTTTCTCAAGACAAAGCCGGCATGTTGGGCATGAGCCTGCTGATGGCCAGCCGGGGAGTGGGCGCGATTCTCGGGCCGTTGTTGGCGGTCCGCTGGGCGGGAAACTCGCAGCACCGGATGCGCTGGGGCATCCTGATCGCGTTCGTGGCCGGAGGAATTGGTTATCTCGCGCTCAGCGTTTCGCAGACAGTCTGGGTAGCATCAATGGCGATCGTGCTGGCGCATGCCGGCGGAGCGGTCTTGTGGGTGTTCTCGGCAACGTTGCTGCAACTAGGGACGGAGGACTCGTTGCGAGGACGCGTGTTCTCCGCCGACTTTGCCTTTATGGTGGTGGTGATGTCGATCTCCAGCTATCTGGCGGGCGTGTTAATCGACGACGGGTTCACGGTGGCATCGGTTGCCGCCGGCACCGGATGCGCGATGTTGGCCGCGGGCGCGGCGTGGTGGCTCACGCTCCGTTCGGCCTAGTCCCGAGGAGATGAACTTCGGCCAGTTGACGGGCCTCAGGCCACCGGGCTATCAGTTCTAGCGAGCCTCTCGGGCTGACCCGGATCGTGCCGCAGCG
>DATFZA010000608.1:0-5705 GCA_035314765.1 Bryobacteraceae bacterium | reverse complement strand
CAGTAGAACACCGTGATCGGCACTCCCCACACGCGCTGGCGCGAGATGCACCAATCCGGGCGGGAGGCGATCATGTTCGACATGCGCTCCTCACCCCACGATGGCATCCACTTCACTTCTTTGATCGCCTTCAGCGTGCGCTCGCGCAGATCGTTTCGGTCCATCCCGATGAACCATTGTTCGGTGGCGCGAAAGATGGTCGGCTTGTGGCATCGCCAGCAATGCGGATAACTGTGCTCAACGTTTTCTTGCGCCACCAGTCCGCCGACTGACTTCAGCAATTCGATCACGATCGGGTTGGCTTGCCAGACGGTTTTGCCGATCAACGCCTCTGGCAACACGCCCGCCGCGCCTTCAGCCTGAAAGATTCGACCGGCCTGATCGACCGGACAATAAATCGGCAGACCATATTTCACGCCGATGTCGAAGTCTTCTTGTCCATGACCCGGAGCCGTGTGCACGGCCCCCGTACCCTGCTCGAGAGTGACGTGCTTACCCAAAATTCCCAGCGAATCGCGCTCCAGAAAAGGATGCCGGAAGATAGCGCCTTCAAGCTTCGATCCCGGAAACGCCGCCAGTGTTTTGGTTTCGCCCCAACCCGCCTTTTCCGCGGTTATCTTCAGCAATTCCAATGCAACGATGTAGACGCCGTCGCCGGCTTCCACCGCGACATACTCGAATTCAGGATGGTAGGCGATGCCCACATTCGCAGGGATGGTCCACGGAGTAGTCGTCCAGATCAGCCCGTAAACGTTGCGCCCCGCCAGCGCGGGATCGATCAGCGCCGGATCCGAAGTCAGTGCAAAGCGAACCCAAATCGAAGGGCTGGTATGGTTCTCGTATTCAATCTCGGCTTCCGCCAGCGCCGTGCGATCGTTGATGCACCAGTTAACGGACTTGAGGCCTTTATAGACAAACCCCCGGTCCAGAAACTCGACAAACGCGCCGGCGATCACCGACTCATACTCGGCGCTCATCGTCAGGTACGGATCTTCCCAGCGTCCAAAAATGCCTAACCGGATGAAATCCTTGCGCTGCAAGTCGACATACTTCTGCGCGTACTTGCGGCACTCGGCCCGAATCTCGGCTACCGTCATCTTGGCTTTCTTTGAGCCAAGCTGGTTATCTACCTTGATTTCGATGGGCAAGCCGTGGCAGTCCCAACCGGGAACATACGGCGAATCTTTTCCCTCCATCGTACGCAGCTTGACGATGAAATCCTTCAGAACTTTGTTGAACGCATGCCCGAGATGGATGTTGCCGTTGGCATACGGTGGTCCGTCATGCAACACATACATCGGCTGGCCAGCCCGCGCAGCGCGAATCTGCCGATAGAGACCCTCACCTTCCCAGCGAGCCAGAAGCTTCGGCTCGAGCTGCGTCAGGTTGGCCTTCATCGGAAAGCCGGTGCGCGGGAGATTGACAGTTTTCTTGAAATCCACTGGTTAATTTCATGGTACTAGCAGCCCATGCCCGAAGTCCAAAACGGGCGTGACACAATGTAGCTTCATGGCGTCGCTTCCGATTGTGTTCCCGCCACCACCTTGGGTGAACCAGGACATTGTCGTCTATCACGGCACCGTTGACGTGTCTGCAAGAGCGATCATGTCGGGTCCAATCAAAGTGGGGCTCGGGAAACGCGGGGCTCGAGGCTCTTTCAGGTAACAGGCAGAGGCAATACAGCATTCGGATTAATGATCAGTGGCGGATCTGTTTCCGGTGGGTACATCCCGATGCGAGCGAAGTAGAGATCGTAGACTATCACTGAGGTCACACTATGGCGAAAAAAGCGAAAACCATGCTTCCGCTCCATCCTGGTGAAACACTTCGGGAGGACTTCTTAAAACCGCTCGGCCTCTCAGCCAACCGGCTCGCGATGGAAATCATCGTTCCAGTGACGCGCGTGAATGATATTGTTCGGGGCAAACGGTCCATCACTGCGGACACCGCCCTACGTCTATCGCGCTATTTCGGAACCACGCCTCAGTTTTGGACTAATCTTCAGGCCAACTATGAACTGGAATTGGCCCAGGATGCCCGCGGCGCCGAGATCGCCGATCGTATCAGGCCACACCATGCGGCGTGACCATCCGGCTACCCGCCTCGATTTCCCCGTGGATCCTTTCGATTTCCGCCACTGGATCGTTCGCCCGTGTCACTTCCCGCCCAATCACCAGATAATCCGCGCCGGCCGCCACGGCTTCTGCGGGCGTCGCCACGCGCTTCTGATCCATTGCGGTTCCGGCCCGTGAACGAACTCCCGGCGTCACCAGAATCGCCTTATTTCCAGTCACGCCGCGCACTGCCCCCACATCCAGCGGAGAGCACACGATGCCGTCCACGCCGGCCGCCATTGCATTGCGGCTACGTAGCGCCACCAATTCCGAAACTCTGGCGGGGTAGCCTGTATCGATCAGCAGGTCCTGCTCGTCCATGCTGGTTAGCACGCTAACGCCCAACAATTTCAGACTCGATGTCCCCCGCCCGTCCATGGCAGCCTGCATCACCGAAAGCCGAGCGTGAACCGTGAGAAACTCGACATCGGTCTTCGCAACTTGCTTAACCGCGCGCTTGATCGTCTCCGGAATGTCGTACATCTTGAGGTCGAGAAAAACGCGCTTGCCGCTGTCCGCCAACTCGCACGCAAAATTCATGCCGGCCGCGGCGTACAACTCCATACCAATTTTGTAGAAACTAACGGCGTTGCCCAGGCGCTGGACGAGAGCGCGCGCCTGATCGGCATCTGACAAATCCAAAGCAACAATGATCGGGTCGTGGTTCATATCAGGCAAATTGGTTTCTCCCCTTTCGGAAGGACTCGACCGATGCGATACGCGGCGGAAAACATTTTTTCCAGCATAGCAGCGTCGGCCTCAGGCAAGGAAATCAGCAGCCCGCCGGACGTTTGCGGATCGTAAAGCAAATCGGCGAATTCCGATTCGCCCTCGACACACGAACAAACGAACTCTCGATTGTTGTTGGTTCCTCCTGGAACCGCCCCAAGACGGGCATAATCCAAAGCGCCGGGCAGAAACTGCACCAGCCGCGGATCGATCTCTACCGTCACCCCACTGGCAATCGCCATCTCCCGTGCGTGGCCCAGCAGCCCAAATCCGGTCACATCCGTGCAGCCATGCACGTCCAACTGCAACATAGCCTCGCAGGCAGCGCGATTCAGCATCAGCATGGACTCAACGGAGGCAGCGGCATCCGCTTCTTTTGCAATCCCCCGTTTCAACGCGGTCGCGATTACGCCGGTGCCAATGGGCTTGGTCAGAACCAAAGCATCGCCGGCTTTGGCGCCACTGTTCGTCTTCACCCGCTCCGGATGCACCAGCCCCGTGACTGCGTAGCCAAACTTGACTTCGTTATCGTTCACGCTGTGCCCGCCCAAAATCGAGCATTCAGCCTCACGCATTTTCTCCGCGCCGCCCTTGAGAATCTCCGCCAGGTCATCCAGGTCCCCCTTCCCCGGATAAGCAAGAATCGAGAGCGACGAAATCGGTTTGCCGCCCATGGCGTAAACATCACTAAGCGAATTAGCCGCGGCAATGGCGCCATACGTGAACGGATCGTCCACGATGGGCGTGAAAAAATCCACCGTCTGTACCAGGGCACACTCCGGCGTAAGCTTGTACACGCCAGCATCGTCGGCCGTGTCAAACCCTACCAGCACGTTCTCGTTCGCCCAGCGCGGGATCCGGGCGAGCACCTGGTCCAAAACCTTTGGACTAAGTTTGGAAGCTCAACCCGCCGCCGACGTTTGCGCCGTCAGCTTCGCCTTGGTAACCACGCTTTCAGAATAGCGGGTTCAACCGCCCGCAACCGCGCAGACGGCCATGCGGTCTCCACGAGTTCTTCGCACGCACGCGACCGAGCCCGGAATCGCCGCGTCCACTTGCATCACATACTCAAACCCGTCCGGCGCAGGCAGCAATGCGAAGCTATCGAGCGCTGCCAGCGCCAGGTTCGGATCGCGATCCCACACGATCCTGAAGCGCTGTGGGCTCGGCTCTCGCAGCCGAATACAAGCCAGCTCGAATTGAGCGACCGAGCGCAAGAGCGGATCCGGATGCGCCCGTAGCGATTCCAGAAATGCCGGCGCGATCTGCTCAATGAACGGCGACGTTGCGTTCGCCTCAAAGTACGTCTCGACCTCCCGGTCAAAGTGTCCAAGTCGTTTGAGCAGGCGGGACGTGTACCGGCACAGCGTTTCAATCTGAAACCGCCGCCACCACAGCGCAATCTCGCGCACCAAATCCAGCTCCCGCGACGCTGCCAGTTGTTCCAACCACGGATCTCCGCCGAGGTCCACTGTCCGCCGTTTGATCAACGCCAGCACCGCCAGTTGTTGCTGCTTCAATGTGCCGCTCATTGCGAAATCGCCAACCGAATCCGTCGCAATTCGTCGCAGATGCCATCGTGCCCGAGCGCCGGAATGGCTTCCTGCAGAAACTCGTACGTGACCACCCGCAGATTCGGGCAGCGGGCGGCGATATCCAATGCCAATAGCAGCGTCAGACTAGCGGTCGGACGGGAATGAATATCCAACTGAAAGCCTTTATGCCGCGTGCCTCCGGCTACGTGCAACTCCCGCACTGGTTCGAGATTCAATTCATTCAAGAAGCCTTCGACATTGAACCCCAGATTGTGGCGGTCGCATTCGAGATTGTAGGCATCGAGAATCAATCCGCACGCCGTTCGCTCGGTAATGGCGTTCAGAAACCCCGCCGGTGTGTAATCCGCCGGCGCGTCGGGCAGCAAATGAATCACGTGCTCGATCAAAAACGGAACCGGATAGCGTTTCTGAATGCGCTGAATTCTCTCGCAAATCAGGTCGAGCATCTCATCGGTGCGCGGAAGCGCCAGCATCGTGCCCAGGCTCTCACCCGCAACAGTGGTGTAAGCGAGGTGCTCGCTATGCCACTCCGGCGTAAAGCGATCGAAGAACTCGTCCAGCAAATGCAAGTAAGATTCGTTCCAGTTATCGAAGGAACCGATAGAAAGACCCACGCCATGCACGATGAGCTTTAGCGGCGGGCTGACAGACGCGATCTCGTCCAGCAGCTCCGGCCGCAGATGTGCCTGGCCTCCCACCGTGCGCGCAATGCTATCCGGCGGAACCTCTAGGTAATCGACCAGAGGTCCGATGCGTTCCAACAAACCCGGCCCGGCGCCCTCAAAAGTCGTGGCCAACGCCGGCCTCGGTCGAGTTTGGATTTGCTGTCTGGCGCTGGCCACATTCGCCCCGGTTATTCGATGCTGACAGCTTTGACGCCGGCGAGTTGCGAAAACTCGCGCAGTTCCACCGGATCTCCGCTCAAGCGGAGGTCCACTCCGGCCAGACCGCAAGTCTGGCAACCGAATCTGCCGCCAATGGTGGCGACGATTTTCTGGATCGTTTCGAGATTCGCATTGTCCGCCAGACGGACATTAACGGTGGCGCGCGGTGATAGATGCGTGGCCGCGGCTGTGCCTGGTTGGGCCATAGTATTGGTACTCCTTTTGACCACATCCGCGATCGATCCGCGAATGTCTGTGGGGATAGTGTCGGAAAGAGCGCGGGCGTTTCACATGATTTGCATAGACTCTCACCCGGCGTCTCGCCATCGGGTCCGTATGAACCATGAGCCCGCCCTTGTAAGCGCAATCAAATCTTCCAGTACGCCATTTGTGGTCAATGATCGACTCGGCGACAAATCCGT
>DATFZA010000607.1:0-4566 GCA_035314765.1 Bryobacteraceae bacterium | reverse complement strand
GGGAATGGGGAAGAAGCGGCTCGGATCGACCGGCGATTGGCCGTGCTTGGCGGTGATCACGATTACGGTCGAATAGAAGAGGCCTTGCTTCTTCAACTCCGAGACCATCTGGCCGATGGCCGCGTCGACAAACTGAAATTCACTCAACAGACTAGGAGTGGGCGTCCCGTACGCATCCAGATAGCCGCCGGTTGGACCACTCTTCTGGATGAGCTTCTGACCGACGCTGACCGCCTGAAAGTTCATTCCGAATATCGCCGGCACGGGAACGGCCGGTCTGCCATCGGATCTCTTGCTATCGATCTGATTCAGAATCGCGTTGACCTTCAACTGGTCATAGCACTGAATATTCTTAAAACCGCGCGTGTAATCGGATTCATCCGCTTGATCCGGGACCGGCGTGCACGCGATACCAGTGACAGTGGTGACTGGCAGGGCGACCACGGGCGAGTTGATCTCAGGTGAGTAGTAATCGTCGACGTTGGTGCCGTCGCCGGGTCCCGATACCGACAAATAGGATGGGTGCTTGTCGGACCAGGCGGTGTATCCGCCAGCGGCGTGGATCACACCGAAAATCGTGTTGGTGCGCACGAAGTTCCACGGATAGACCGGCGCGCAGTTCTTCATCGGGTCACGGGGAAGCCGTGCCGGGTCTATAGAGGTGACTCCACCTCCGCCACTGGGAGCGCCGCCATTCAGTTTGGATTGATCGATATCGATGCCCTCTTCGTATTCAGTAGTTGTCCCGTTGAGGACGCCGGGCGTGCAGGTTCCCGCAGCTACTCCATTGCCCGTCGTTTTTGCGGGCGGGGCGAGGGAGCGGTCATAAGCGACGTCGTAGAAAACGCCCTCGGTTGCCGCTGAACCGCCGCTGACGATGGCCGTCAAGCCGGGAAACGAGTCAGACGGCTTTGACGTGGATGTGTTTTTGTAAGTGATTCCGGTTTGCCCGAGTGCGGCAAGGTTGGGGCAGTAAGGGGCGCCGCCGTTCACGCCGGGGAGCCCTTTCGCGCAGTTGGCATAATCTATGGCGTGCATTCCGTCGACGCTGATGAGCAAGACGTGACGAATGCCCTGGGGACTCAGAATCTGGGGATAGGCTGGGGTCGGAGAAGACGCCAACAGGGTCAGAGCGGCTGTCATGGCCGCGAAACTTCGGGTATCGAAATACCTCGAGCTGAAGAACATGTTGTTCCGCATTGAAATACCTCCTAGGGAGTGATTGGAACAAGCGCATGTTTACAGCCGGTTAAGGGGCCGTGAATATTCTGCGTTAACTTTTCTCGCCGGCTACGCGGGAATCGAAATTTCCTTGGCGTGCTTCCAGAGGCGCTCCAAGTCATAGTAAGCCCGCGCCTTGGCAGAGAAAACGTGAATGAGATAGTCGCCGTAATCGGCTAGCACCCAATCCGCGTTTTGAAAGCCCTCCACGCTCACCGGGTGTTCGCCCCGCTCGGCCAACTGCTCTCCGATCTCTTCGGTGATAGCTTGTATCTGCCGGGGATTGCTACCCGTGCAGATGACAAAGAAATCGGCGAAGGAAGACACTTCGCGCAGATCAAGGATCCGGATGTCGATGGCTTTCTTGGAATCTGCCGCGCGGGCGGCTGTAACCCAGGGCGGTAGTGGGTTAGGATTAGGAATTGGATCGAGTTTAGAACGAGTGATTTGGCGGATAAACAACTGCTCCTGATCCCATGCTACACTAGAAATAGTCATGCGACAATTGTGTCTCTTCTTATTGTTCGTGGCCGGCTTCATAGCAACAGCACAAACTGTTGATAATAATAAAGATACTGCCACTCCGCCCATCGGGGACGTGATCGCCGAAAAGAAGATCGAGTTAGCCAGGCAGAACCTTCAACGGATTGCGGATTTGGTCAAAGCGGGCGCCCTTCCTCGGGTGCGCCTCGAAGAAGCCGAACTCGACATGACCGATGTTGAGGACGACGCGATTCTGGCCCGCACGCTCTATGGCGATCTTCCCATTCAGAACCTGAGCGAGAAAATGGGCGAAGACATGGTGGCTGCCGCCCAGAGGCGAGTGGAGCGCCAGCAGAATCGAATGATGCTGGCTCAAAAAATGGTTGCCGATGGAGTCACTGCGGCGTCCACTTTAAGCCCTTTGCAAGACGAGTTGAAAATGCGTGAGTTGAACCTGAGCCTGGCACGCTCGCGCGCGAAGTTAATTGGAGAGCTCGCTTCGCTGGCGCGCTTCGAGCAGAGCATGGAACAGGTGAAGGCAGTCACCACTTTGCAGTACAACGATTTCGTCACGCCCGGGATGGAACACTACGAGGGTTCCGGTACCTTTAATGAGAGCCGCGACCTGAAACCCCTGGAAATCGCTTTCGCAAAGAAATTTGACCGCGCCTTGCCGATTAGCGCGGACGGAGAGACAGCCGTTCACCGGTCCATGGGATTCGATCATCGCGGACGTGTTGATGTTGCGCTGCACCCGGCTGCCCGTGAAGGCATTTGGCTGAAAAACTATTTGAAGGCCCGTGGCATTCCCTATTACGCCTTTACGCGCGCCATAGCTGGTAGCGCTACCGCCGCGCATATCCACATCGGCCCCGGCAGCACGCGCCTTCACACCAGCGCTGACTAGCCGATGGCTCTGAAACCGCACGTTTTTTTGACATCCGAGCAGATCCAAAAACGCGTTCGGGAAATGGGCCGGCAGATTAGCGACGATTATCCTGAAGGTCCGATTTATCTCATCGCCATCCTAAAAGGTGCGTTCATTTTCATGTCGGACCTGTCGCGGGCCATCACGACACCGGTGCGCATTGAGTTCATGGGCATCTCGAGCTATGGGCTGGACAAGACGTCTTCCGGCCAAGTGAAGGTGACCAAGGATTTGGACGTGTCCGTGGAGGGCCGCGACGTGATTATCGTGGAAGACATTCTCGATAGCGGCGTCACCCTGAGTTACCTGATCAATCTCCTGCAGCAGCGCCGGCCGAAGTCGCTGAAGATTGCGACGCTGTTAGATAAGCCGGACCGCCGCATGCGGCCGGTTACGGTCGCCTACACGGGCTTCAAGATTCCGGACGAATTTGTCGTGGGCTATGGCCTGGATTACGCCGAAGACTATCGCAACCTGAGTGATATCTGCGTGCTATCGGACGCCTAAAACCGTGGCCGGCTGTCCTCGATCAGGAGACCTTGGGCTTGGGCGGCGGCAGGTCCCGCGCTTGGCACAAAGACTCAAAGCCCTGCACTCCGTGCTGGCCGTCGCAGAACGGCTTGTTCGTGGAAAAACCGCAGCGGCAGAGCGAGACAACTGTCCGCCCCGCGAGGCCGAACTGTTTTCCATCCGCATCTTCAATCGTAAATTCTCCTTCAATCCGGATCGGTCCGTTGTTGATTACCGTTACTTTCGCTGGCATGCCTGTGATGGTAGCAGCTTCCGCTATAATCGCCTCAGATGAAGCTGTGGACGCTTACCTGTTGGGCGATTCTAGCTGCCCCAGCTCAGGAGTCTATCAGCCAACTCGCGGAAATCAAGACGCGTGTCGCGGCCAACCAGGAACGCTTACCCAACTACACTTGCACGGAAACGATTGAGCGCTCGCGCCGGCGCGCCGACAGCCGCAAATTCCGGCCATTGGACCGCGTTCGCCTGGAAGTGGCGCTGGTGGATAACAAGGAGCTGTTTGGCTGGCCCGGTGGAGACCGTATCGCGGAAGACGAGATCACCCACCTGGTGAGTGGAACCATCGGCAACGGCGATTTCGCGCTGCTGGAACGCGCGGTATTCTTCACGCCCGATGCCGTCCTGGGGCCGCCGCTCGCCGAAACGTTCTCGGATCGCGCCGTTCTTCCTTACGAATATCGCGTACCGCTGGCGGCCAGCGGCTACCATTTGCGAGTGCCGCCGAAGGATGCGTTGGTCGCCTATCATGGAACATTTTGGGTGGACGCGCAGTCGTTGGAATTGCAGCGCCTCGAGGTGATAGTGGACGCGATTCCTCCATTTCTGGGCATTTCCGCCGCTTCAAACACAGTCGAGTTCGCCTCAGTCGAGATTGGTGGAACCAGTTTCCGCCTGCCGCGCCAAACCGAGCTACGGATCACCGACCAGTTCGGCCGGGAAAATCGCAACCAAACTACCTTTCAGAACTGCCATGAATTCAAAGGCGAGTCAGTTTTGAAATTTGTGGATGAGGGAACCGAGATCGCCTCCGCAGCCGTGGCCGAGGAGACCGTGAGGCCAGTATCTTTGCCCGAAATATTCTCCCTCGACCTCGCGCTCAACGGGAACATCGACGCCCGGACCGCGGCGATCGGCGATCCGGTGAGTGCGGTACTGGAGCAACCCTTGCGTGCCCCACTGCATGCCCATGGAGAGGTACTGGCGCCCAAAGGGGCCATCGTCCGCGGCCGCATCGATGACATCGAGCACGGCGAGACCGGTTTTCGCATTCGCTTCATTGCGACGTCCCTTGAGTTTCAAAAAACGCGGATCGATCTGACCGCGCGTGTGAATCAACTCTCTCGGGCCTGGCACACCGATCTTTCGATCGGGTTGTCGAGTGCTCCTGCCGAGCGCCCGGAGCC
>DATFZA010000606.1:0-14982 GCA_035314765.1 Bryobacteraceae bacterium | reverse complement strand
CTCGGCATCGACAACCTTCGGAAAGAAACGGTTTTCCGACTTTGCGAACAGCGGGACTCGCCCTTGTCCCGTCAATTGGCTTATCAGTTGTCCATCTTTCAGCATGATCGACATTTTCACGGCCGGAGTCATCTCATAAGTACCGGCGTAGCGCGAAAGAATCTCGGGCGATAGAGTAATCTCTTTGCGCTCGGACGGCAGTTCCACCGTTTCCCCGCGGGCTAGCGCGCCTAATTTGGCCGCAATATCGTTCACGGCTTGTCCGTTCAGATTGGCGAGCGCGACCACCGTTACTTTATCGCCGCGATAATAAACCAAATCCGTATTGAAGCCCTCGATTCCACCGCCGTGCTCGATCATCTTGCCGTCCTTTACCGTGTGCACGACCACGCCGAGAGCGTAATCGTCCTTGAACGGCGCCGTCATCTTCTCCAGCGAAGACGGGGACAGAATCTTTCCTCCAAAAAGTCCCCTTTCCCAGCGCAACAGGTCTTCGGTGGTGGAGTAAAGGGCGCCGGCTGAGAACGGGATACTCATGTCGATGTAACCGGCGTTCACCGGGCCGTTGGGGCCTGGAGCATATCCAACTGCCCGATGAGCGATGATCGCGGAGTTCGAGTCGTAACCCGAATCCTTCATGCCGAGCGGAGTGAAGATATTTTCCTGCAGAAATTGTGAGTATTTTTCGCCGCTGACTTTTTCCAGCAGGTAGCCTAGCAAAACATACCCTGAGTTGCTGTAGCTGAATTTCTCGCCTGGTTGGAAATCGAGCGGTTTATCTCGAAAACGGGAAACCAGCTTCTCGGGATTGGCGGCAAAAGGCTCCGTGCTTGGGTAGTCGGGAAAACTCGTGAAGTTCGGGATGCCGGAAGTGTGAGTCAGCAGGTTGAATATGGTGATTTTGTCCCATGCCGCGGGTGCATCCGGCAGATACTTCTTCACCGGTTCGTGGATGCTCAGTTTGCCGCGCTCTTCCAAGAGAAGGATCGACGCCGCCGTAAACTGCTTGGTCACCGAACCGAGGCGATATTTCGTAGCCGGTGAATCGGGGATGTCCCATTCCAGATTGGCGAACCCGTAGCCCTTGCTGAAGAGGACCGTATCGCCGCGGGCCACCAGCACCGAGCCCATGAATTTCTTTTCAGAAGCATAGTATTGGACAACCTGGTCCATGCGCGAGGTGTCCTGGGCGAGACAGACGGCGGCTAGAAGCAGCGCGGTAATCAAGCAGCGAGGCATATCGCACTGTTATACAGGGTTCGGAATTCGAAAACAAGGCGCCAGCCGGCTTTTCTAATTCAAGGGGCGCTGGGAAAATTGTATGCGGCAATCGGCGAGAAACTTCTTGGGATTCTCCCCGCCGATCATGACAAACACGAAGTCGTTCTGGATCTCCTCAATCGCGTTGGCAACTTTCACTTTCACCGAGTGCTCGCCGATCGCGACGACGGCGGCGCCAAGGAAGGCCTGGATTCGTCCTTCCTCCATCAGCGTCTGGATTTTCGTCTGGTTTCGAGGCTTCGAGGCGCTAAAGTTCTCTTCGCGGTGTACCAGCGAGACCCGATTTTCCAGATCCGCTCGAGCCAGACCGTTCGCGGCTTCGATCCCGCTGTCGCCGCCTCCGACCACGCAAATCGCTTTCTTGCGGTAGGCTTCGGCATCCAGCAGGTTGTACGTCACCTTCGTAGAGTCTTCTCCGGGCACACCCAGCTTACGGGGGCTACCGCGGCGGCCGATCGCCAACACTACGCGGGCCCCAATATACTCGCCTTTCGTCGTCTTCAAGAGAAACTCCCCGGGACGCTGCGCCACGCTCAACACTCTTTCTTCCTGGCGTACCTTCAATCCGGTCTTCGCGATCATTTCGTCCCAGCGCTCCAAAAGAGATTCCTTGGAGGAATCCTGCATGAAGAGAGGACCGTACACCGGGATCGACACAGGTTCGGCCATAACGAACTTCTGCCGGGGATAGTTCCGAATCGTATTGGCAACCGAGCCCTGCTCCAGAGTGAGAACGTTCAGCCCGGCGCTCCGAGCGGCCAGGGAGGTGCTGATGCCGGCCGGTCCCGCACCCACCACAATCAGGTCGTAGCCATTTACCGAGAATGGACGATTCTTCAAAATCGAGTCCACGACGGTTCTTCCCTGGTTGATCGCAACCTTAATTAAGGCCTTTCCGGTTACTTCACCGGCGAGATAAAGCCCGGGCACATTTGTTTCCAGATTCTCCCCAAACACTGGCAGTTCCATCGTGCGCGCGGGACCGCCAGTCACCAACTGAATCGCCTCCGTCGGGCATGCCGCCGCGCAGGCGGAATAGCCCGTACAATCGTCGAGGCGTGCCGCGATCGCTTTTTCGTTAACGATCTCCAGAACGTTAAACGGGCAAACGTGGACACAGGCAGCACACCCCACACAGAGATCCAGGTCAATCCGCGGGCGAATATTCGCTTTTGATGGTGGAGTTTCTTGCGGCTTGGGCTTAAGAAACTCGCGCAACACCTTCTGGGCGAGAATGACCTGCGTCAAGGATCGGCCCGGATTCCCAGGAGCGCGCTCCTCCGCCGGCGTGCCGCGGGGCGCAATCAAACTTGCAATCGTGCGTGCGATCGAGGATCTTTGTTCCCTGCGAAAATTGAAGGCCATCGCGCCGAAATAAAGCAGGGGGGCTCCAGTTAAGGCGGCCAGTAGGAGACCGAGGCCGCCGAGGTCTCCGGTGTCTCCGAAATTCGCATCGTAGAATCTTAATTTGTTGGCCAGGACGTCCTGGGTCGCGGTAGCGTGCTCAAAATGGCAGCTATAGCAACGGGAGCGGAGCGTCGCTTCGGGCCCGAAACCATGGCAAGCGAGGCAACGGATGCGCATCTCCTCCGGTGAGATCGCAATTTTTGGATCGCCATCGGTGTGACAGCTTGCGCAATTGCCCTGCGTCGTGGTTCCGTGTACCAAGTGCATGGGATCTTCCGGGTCCTTTTCCAGATTCCCGAACCTTGCTTCGAAAGCGACTGCCGGCGGAATCCTTGATCTTGGCGGGGGTTTGCCGGCCAGAAAAGCCTTCTGTTTCTTATGAACGGTAACGTGGCATCCGGCCGCCTGGCACCCATCGCCCACGTTCGTTTGAATGGCGGCGTCCACTCCGCGGTGCTCAGAATGACAACTCGTACAGCCGACGCCTTTACGCGCGTGCGCCTCCGCCGCCGTGACCTTGGCCGGTAAGACATCGGAGTGGCAACTTCTACAGGCGTCGTTCGACACACCCGCGAAACCCGGATGGCATGAAGAGCACGTAAGAGCGGTATGGAATTTTGAAACTGCCCCGGGAGCGTAAAATCCGTGCCAGCGCGCCGCCCAGGCGACTCCCACACACCCCAAGACTGCTAATAATGCGGCCAACAGGGCCTTGGACTGGAAGCGGTTGGGCAGTATATCGGAAGTGGGAACCCAAATCGGCGCTTTTTCCTGCAGCCAGATAGGCAACCCCGCGATGGCCGACGATGGCAGCGCCTCGCCCGGCCGCTCTTCCGGAGCCTTAACAACCTCGCGATAATTCTCCGGCAGCGCGGCGTGCGAGGTGGTCGCGGTCCGAGCCATGTGCACTAAGAGGGCACACATATCGTCGCGCAGGCTAACGACAATTTCGAACGGACTGATCCGTATACGGTCTTGGTTGCGAAGTTGCTGGTTGACCACCCGCTGGCCATTCACGTAAACGCCCGCGCCGCTGGACTTGTCGGAGATCCAAATCCCGTCCGGCCGACGTTCTAATTCGGCGTGAACCGCTGCTACGGCCGGCTCGTTCAACTGAATTTGGCAGATGTTCTGCCGGCCAAGCAAGACAGTATTCGCCGGGAATACCTGAACGCTGGCATCTCCGCCTAACCATTCGGCCACGAACCGAAAGCCCAGCGGTTCGGCCGAGGCTTCACGCACCAGGATTACTTGATCCCCGGCGCTGATCTGATCGCCCGCGCACAGAGTGACCTCGGTGGCCTGAACCCGGTTGACGACGGTTCCGTTCGTCGACTTATTGTCGATCAAAACGTAGTACGCGCCGCGACGAACGATTCCGAAATGAACGCGGCTTATGCCATCGCCTTGCAGCACGATATCGCAAGTCGGTTGCCTGCCGAACCACGCTTTCTGAAAGGTGAGCGGAACTACCCTGCCGCGATCGCTGCCTTGGACAAAAACCAGTTCAAGCATGCATGGCTCGGGAGAGGAATGAGGTCAATAATATAACACGGAGACAATGTGGATGGCGGCGAGCGAGAACATGGCCACGGTAACCGCCAGGTGGAACGTAAGCCAGCCCCGCAGCAAGCGTTGTAAGAATAACTCGGCGTTCATCTTGTTCGCCCGCAGCGCAAACTCTACCGCCCGCCCGAAGGCCCGCTGCTCGTGCTCCCGCAGACTCAGTAAGGCCGGTTTGTATTCGTCTTGAAAGGCCGGAAGCTCTTGCGCCAGAGTGGTGCGCCGCTGGTAGAACCGCAGTATGCGACGCCACGAAGCGGCATCCTTCATCAGGCGGTCCGACACCAACTCCCGAAAGTCGGTGGAGGCGCCGGCCGCCAGCTCCTGCATTCCCGCTATGCTCTCGGCTCGCGTCGCCAGCAAGTCTTCCAGGATGGCTGGGTTCTCCTCCAGCGCGGTCAGTAAGCGGGGCACGGTCCGCGAGAGCCCCCAGCCGAGAAGCCCGCTCGCAACCGTGAGCCAGAATAGTGCGAGCAGGAGAGCTGTCAGGGGTCCGCCGGACCGAAAACCGCTGTGAAAAGCAATTGCAAATGCCGCAACGATTCCGGCGTAAACATGGACGCGCGTCCAACTCGACAGCTTCCCAACACCTTGATATGCCAGGCGCTTGCGTATACTCAGGGCCGCCGCGAATACCGCCAGGGCGGTCCCAATTCCTCCCAGCCACATGACCGCCACGCGATGGTTGTTCGCAGAGGGCTGCCGATGCTCGGCGTAGTACCAGGCGTATAGCCCTAAGACCGATAAGACGGTAACCGCTACCAACCATCGCTCCACGCGCCATGAGGCCAGGCGGCTGGTCGAGACCCGCGCCCTCGATTCGAGATTTCCAGCGTTCACCCGCCGCCCCGCTGCAGTTCATTCAGGTACTCTCTGGCGTCGATTCGCTCGATGGCACTATAAGGGCAGTTGTGAACACAGCCATGATTATGGTTGTAGGCCTGGCATAGATCGCACTTCACGGCAATCCGCCGGACGGTTGCTTTCTGTGGCTGTTCGGGAGTGTCCGGAATCGTGGATTCGTGTCCGGGGTTCCGCCAAAATTTCAAGTAGGCTCCGAGAACCGATGCGCTGGTTTGCTGTTTTTCCAACTCTGTCTCCGCCGGTAGGTCCGCCATGGAGATATTTCCGTAGGGGCAGCGTCTGGCGCAGTTCCCACAGCCAATACACGAGTCGTTGATCACGACCTCGCCGTTCACATCGCGGGTGATCGCGCCGGTGGGACAGCCGATCATGCATTCCGGATCCAGGCAGTGCATACAGGACGTTGCCACCATCATGCGTTCCGGAATCGATTTCGGCGGGGGCGGGGGAGCCTCGAAAAGCATGCCATGGCGAGTCAGCCGCGAAATGCCATCGTGCAGCTCGGCGCAAGCCTTCACGCAATTACCGCAACGGGTGCAGACGTTCAAGTGTATTACCAGCGCCGAGGTGGCCTTGATGACGCCCCTCTCCACCACCGCTCCGATAAATCCCTGGTGGGCGCTGAGTTCGGGGACGAGGTATTGTCCGCTCTGCGGCTTCGATTGGCGGGCGCGCAGGCGGGAAAGCAGGCCTTCATCCAAGTTCAGAAGCGCGAAGAAGTCCTCCTTTAAGATTTGGATCACTTCCACCTTACCCATGGCCCACACCGTGGCCTCGCGCCTCATGGCATGGATCAATGAAGTCTCGCCGAAGTACGCGCCCTCGTTGAGGTATGCCACGGTGCGTTGTTCGCCGCCGGCCATCGCTTTGGCCACTCTTACGTAGCCATCGCGAATGATGTACAGGCTGTCGGCCTCGTCGCCTTCCCGGACGATCCTGTCATCCTTGGAAAATATCCGGAGCCTGGCTTTCTTTACAAGTTCCTTGAAGATGCCGGGGGCGATGTCCGCAAATTCGGGAATGATCTGCAAATGGTTGGCGAGTCCCCGCTCCAGGTAGGTCCGGTCCATCACGTTGCGGAATGATCCGGGTTTCTGCATCCAGGCTTCGAAAGCCCGTCGTGGAACCTCAATCGTCAAACAGTTTTCCAGCGCCGCGACGCTAGCAGTACGAGGCAGGCCGCTGATGAGCGTCATTTCGCCGAAGAAGGAGCCCGGCCCGAGCCTGGCCAACGGCCGGCCTTCAGGACCCTTTGAAACGCCAGCAGAACCTCCGATCAGCAAGTAAAGGCAGTTGCCAAAGCTGCCTTCTTCAATGATCAACTCACCCGTGGCGAAACGCCGCAACTCGCATTCGGCGCCCCCCTCGAAGGGCGGCTTGCCGAGCCACTCGCCGAGTTCGTCGGAATCCTTGCCCTGAAACAACTCCATCGATCGCAACACGCTTACGATTTCCGGTGTGAGCTGTTTCTCGTCCATCAAATCCCCCCGGCTAAGCGTCCATCAGGTCCTTGCCGGGCAGTCGGGTGGGACCCCGGCGCGTTCGCAGGCCAGAGCGAGACCACCCAGGCCAACAATATCATTAGGCCGCAAATCATTTAGATCGCATCGAGTCCCTACAGATGACTATTATCCGATTATCGAGCAATGACCGCTTCCCGCGCCCAACACTTTGGCGTTCCGTTCGGTTTGTCGGTAATCGCAGTAATCTATCTCACAGTCCCTGCCGCCAGCCTGGTTTTGAGAGTTCAGGCTAAACTAATAGGTAACAACAACATCGGCCGACCGGCGTCATCGGCTCACCGCGTCGTCGGCTCACCGTAACCATGGAACATCCTGAAGTGTTTCTTCGCGTCACCGGGCCGCAGGGACAACGGACAATTCGGTTGGACCCCGGCGCGGCCTGGACAATCGGGCGATCGAGCCAGCATCCGGTGGTACTGAACGAAGAACTGGTATCCCGCAATCACGCGCTGATCCAATGTGCTCCTCCAGGCGAGTACTACTTAATCGACTTGGGTAGCAGGAATGGTTCATACGTCAATGGCGCACGGGTCAGCGTCCCCGTCTCTCTCCACGACGGAGACAGTATTGCCATCGGCGAGTCGGTCTTGGTTTTCCATTCAAACGTTGCCGGGGTGAGCTTGACGCAGGAGGCCGGCACCGAAGATATCGACCAGACCATAAGCAATCTTACCTCGCGACTGCTTACGGTGATGGTGGTCGATATCCGGGACTTCACCAAGATCGCGCAGCAAGTGGAGCAACGTGTGCTTTGCGAGGCAATCAGCACTTGGTTCCGGCGCGGGGGCAAAATCGTCCAGGAATGCGGGAGTTGGACCCAGAAGTACATCGGGGACGCCATCATGGGAGTTTGGCTGCATGCGCGGGAGAGCCGGCATTCCGACATGTCGCGCATCATCGAGGCTTACCTGGAATTGACCAATCTGACCTCGGAGGTCGGCAAGCAATATGATTTTCCGCAGCCGCTGCGCATCGGCGCCGGTATCAACACCGGTATAGCCTTGGTGGGCAATACCGGTAGCGCCAGCATCTCGGATTTTACAGCCTTGGGCGACAGCGTGAATGCTGCGTTTCGAATCGAATCCGCTACCCGGCAGATTAACGCCGATCTGGTGGTGGGAGAGAAAACTTACGAGCGGCTCGGACCGTTAACTCATCCCGAGCTGTATTTCACATCTCATGTCGTGAAATTAAAGGGTTACGATCGACCCACCACGCTATGGGCGGCCGAGCTTGAGTCGGTGCGGAAGTACGCCGCCGCATCGGCTGAAACCAAGTCAGCCCCGAAAGTGAAATAGAAAAAGTCCGCGATACCGCCGCCAGCCATCGAGATCCGATTCCAGCGCGTCCCTGAGTGAAAACGCGGCGAGTAATACCGTGCGACCGCTCCGTTGAAGACGCAGTCCAAATCAGTGATTCCACGAGACCGCCCGACAGCGTCTTCATCCTTTTGGGAGGGCCGCAGGCCCATGGGGTCCCTGACGGTCGCGGCTCGGTCACGTTCTTCCGAGCCGCGGCCGTGAGGGAGCGGTTGGATTGGCGATTTCATGATAGGCGTCCTTAGGAAGTGTCAAGCGAGTAATGTTGGCGGGCGAAAAATCACTAGAACTCCGGTGGGTGTGAGCGAAGCGGTCATTTCGCGCACCGGTCGACATCGATATAATTAAAGATCTACGAACGAGGGACATGAAGACGGCGGGCAGGTACGAGATCCGTGAGATTCTCGGCGAAGGCGGGATGGGGGTGGTGTATCGCGCCTTCGATCCTAGCTTGGGCCGCGAGGTTACTCTCAAGACAATCCGGAACGCGCAGGATAAGCCCGCAATCGAACTTTTCAAGCGTGAGTGCGCGGTACTGGCGGGACTTGCGCATCCCAATATCATTGAGATCTTCGAAACCGGCGAGACGGACGAACCAAGCGGCAACCGGCCTTATTTCGTGATGCCGCTGTTGCGCGGGGCCACTCTCGACAAGCTGATTAAAACCTCGAGCGTGCGTCTCACAACCGAGCGCGGCATTGCCATCATGAGCCAGATCTGCCGCGGACTTCAGGCCGCGCATGAGCAGGGTCTGGTGCATCGCGATCTGAAACCGAGCAATCTTTTTATTCTGGATGACGACTCGGTGAAGATCATCGATTTCGGCGTCGCTCACCTGATGAGCCAGCAAACGGCGACCGGGCTGAAGGGCACGTTACTTTACATGGCGCCGGAACAACTTCAGATGAAGCAGCCGACGCCGCTTTCGGATCAGTTTTCGATTGCGGCGGTTTGTTATGAAATGCTGGCCAACCGTCATCCTTTTACGGTGCCCGGCTACAAAGATCTCACTCAGGCGATTCTGAATCACCAGCCCGCTCCGATATCGGAGTTGAACCATGCGGTGAATCCGGCCATCAGCCAGGTGGTGCATAAGGCGTTGGCCAAAGAGCCGGTGCACCGTTTTTCCGACGTGCGGGAGTTCGGGGAATGCTTGCAAAAGGCTTTGCGAAACGAGCCCATTTCAATTTTCGACCCGTCGAAGCTGGAGCCGAGGCTGGAGCGGGCGCGCAAGGCCTTCGCCGGCGGAGATCTGGAATTCGCCTCGGAAATCATTCGCGAACTGGAGTCAGAGAGCTATCTTCATCCAGACATCCAGCGTCTGCACCAGGAAATCGATCAGACGCAGCGGCGGGTAACGGTGAAGCAGCTACTGGAGACCGCGAAGCGGAGGTTCGAGGAAAAGGAGTACCTGCTTGCCCTCCAGAGAGTGCAAGAAGTCCTCAACATCGATCCGGCGAACACCGATGCCTTCGCGTTGAAAGCCGCCATCGAAAGCGATCGCAGCACCAGCCAGATTGAGGGATCGCTGCGGCTGGCCCAGCAGCATCTCGAAAACCATGCCTACGATCTAGCGCGCCAGGCCGCGGGAAAAGTCCGGCAATTGCGGCCCAAGGATGGCCGCGCGCTGGCCCTGCTCGCCGAGACCGACCGGCGGGAGCAGGAAAGCGCGCGCGTCCGGATGGAGAAGGAAAAAGCTTACCAGGCCGCGATGCAGTCCTTCGGTCAGGGCGAAGTGTCGGCGGCTTTGTCCAAGCTGGAACGCTTGCTTGAGTTGGAGCGGCGCTCTCCGGATAGCACCAGTCCCGATCAAAGCGCGTCCTACCAGAAGCTCTACGAAGACGTGCGGTCAAAGCGCGATCGTTTAGACGCTCAATACGCCGAGGCCAAACGCTTCTTTACGGACGGAAATCTCGCGGCTGCGCTTGGGATCTGCGATGACGTGCTGAAGGAATTTCCGGGCAACGTCGTTTTCCAGTCGCTGAAGTACGACATCGAGGAGGCCAGCCGGGAAGAGATTTCCACCTACATCGCCAAAGTCGAAAAGGAAGTGGCCGCCGAGCGCGATTTAAGCCGAAAAGTATCGATTCTGGAAGCGGCCAAGCAGAAATATCCGTCCGAAGTGCGATTCAGCCAATCGCTCGACCGAGTCCGCTCCCGGCGCGATCTGGTGCTGTCGATCGTAGGCCGGGCAACGGTGTTCGAAGATAGCGGCCAGTTCTCGGAGGCTTTGGGCCAGTGGGAAATCATGCGCAACACCTACCCGCAGTATCCCGGACTCGATGTGGAAATCGAGCGGCTCAAACAACGTCGGGAGCAGCAACTCCTGACCGAGGCCAAATCGCGCTGGGTGGAACAGATCGACGCGATGTTGGGCGTTCACGATTACCCGCGAGCGGACTCACTAGCAGATGACGCGCTCGGCGAGTTTAAGTCCGACCCGGAACTGCTCGCCCTGAAGAAAAGCGCGCAGCTCGGATTGAAGCGCGCCTCGGATGCCAATGAGAAAATCGCGCAGGGGCGGGCGCTGCTGGAGGCGGGTTCGGACAGTGAGGCCTTCGAGGCGCTTCGCGAGGCCTTGAAGCTCGACCCGGAAAGTCAACTGGCGCGGAGTACTTTGGTGGAGTCTCTCCTGAAGCGCGCGCGCGTTCTGCTTACCTCCGACTGGAAGACGGCCGAGCCGCTGATTACCGAAGCGCACGATCTCGATCCAGGCAACCCGTTGGCAAAGAGCTTGCGCACGCTGGTGGACGACCGGATAGAGGACGAGGCCATAACGGAGGTGCTTTCGAAGGCGCGCGAGAGTCAATCTCGAGGCGAGACGCCCGTGGCGATCGACGAACTCGATCGCGCGTTGCAGCGCTATCCGGGCCGGGAGCGTCTGTTGCACCTTCGGTCGTCGCTCGTGGATGGCCTGCCTCCAGCCCAGCGTACCGAAATGCGCATGCTGGATCTGAATCAGGTGAAACAACTCGCGGAGGAGAGCGAGAAATCGGAGGACCCGATACAATTGGAAACGATCTTCGCCAAGACCCGGGTCTACGCATCGAAGTATGCCGGCGACACGGAGTTTATGGAGCCGATGGCGATGATTCAGACGCGGGTGATAAGATCGGCGCCCGCAACGGCAACCGTCGTCGCCAGGCCGGCCAGTCCCGCGCCAGTCCCGGCCGAGGCATCGCCAGGGACGAAACCGAAACGCAGTGCCGGCGAGATGCTGCCGTTGCTGTACCAGACCATGTGGGGACGGGCGGTGCTAGCGATCCTTGGGATCGCCACGGCCGCGGTGGTGTTCACCTATACCCGGCCATCCCCAAAAACGACTCCGCTTCCTCCATCGTTGGCTGCCTTGTCGCTACGGGGGGCGACGGACAAGGCGCGTATTGTGGATTCCAGCGGAACGGATTTTACGGACAAACGGGACGCCTTGCCCGGGGGCGACTATTTGCTGGTCGATTCAAAACCAGGCTTCCACGCCCTGAAGACGCCGTTCCACGTGGATCCGGCGCAGAATGCTTCGCCAACTGTAGAAGCACAATGGGTACCGCTGATTGCCAAGCTACAGATCCATCCGACTCTGGCGGGCCAGTGGAGCATGGACGGCCAAAAGATTCCGGCAGCGGAGTTGGACAGTATCGAATTGCCTGCTAACGGAAAACACGAACTAGTGTGGTCGGAGGCAGGAGTTGTCGCGCTGCTCCCATTTAGCGTCAAGGACGGTTATGCGGAATTGGAGAAGTGGAGCCCTTCAGCCGCGAGAGCCCTGGCCGTGAGCGTGCGCCCGGATGGCGGCGCGGAGGTGAGTCTAGGGAATTTAAGCCTGCGCTATCAGGCAGGTTCGGGACCGTCTCAGGATACCGGCACGGATGGAACTCTCTTGTGGCGCCCGGTTTCGGAGGAGTTGTCCTTGCAGTGCGCACCGGACGGGGCGTCTTTGGGAAGCATAGGGCCGCACGATCCGGCGGAAGGTGGATTGGTTTATGTGTCGCTGATGCCTCCCCCGCCTCCGCCGGTTAGAGGACCGGTCTTTCCACCACAACCGAAATTACAACCAGCCCCTCCGCCACCTCCTCCACCGTCGCCCAGCCCCAAGGAACAGCCCAAACCGGTTCTGTCACCGGAGGAGCGAAAGGCGCAGAGATTGAAAGAACTTGGACTGTCTCCCGACATTATTAAAAAGGAAAACCATTAAACGGTGAGCCGCCTCAAAAAGGTGAACCCTCAAAAAGGTGAACCGCCGCTAAAAAGTGAAGCAATGATACGTGGAACGATCTTGTTGGCCTTAGCTGCAATCGTTGTCTCCGGTCAGCAGAAGACTCCCGTGAGTCTGGCGACAATTAACCAACTGTGGGCTGACCCGGCGTTTGAAGTCTCCGACGTCCTCAACGCCATCGACAATGCAGGTCTGGTTGTCGACTTTAGCCAAGACAACGTCACCAATATTCTCAAAGCAGCGGCACGCGGCAAGCGTTCACCCGCGGAGGCCGCGCAAGTTCTTCTGCGGTTACTCAAGGACTGCAACAGTTGCCGCAATCAATTTTGGGCGCCGCTGACCTCGGCCGAAGTTCTCGCGGCGCTCAAGAAGGGGCCCGAATTCGCCCGGGATGAATTGCTCGCCAGAGGCGCATCCAACCTCGCGACGTCAATTTTCTACATCGACACGTTGAGAAAAGCCAACGCCACGCCGGAATTAGTGGCGCTGGTTGAGGATCGCCTGATCATACCTCCGCCTGAAGGATTTCAACCCGTGAAGCTCGAGAAAACAGCAGACTTTAGTTCGGCCGCTTCGGAAGGAAGACTGACTCTGCACGTTAGCATTCACGATGAAGTCACTTTTCTCTTCCGCCATAATGCACTCTTCGCCAAAGTGAATAAGAGCGAAAACCTGGTTAATTTAGGTTGCACCTTCACGGCCTTTGGCCCGGTAAGCGAGCAAGGAAAGTTTTTTCTTGCTCCCATCCCCGGGAAGGACAGCTCCAAGAACAAGAAGGGTCTCGGGGTCATTAGCATACCGGACCCCAGCGGGCGGCCCGGGCTCCAATTTACGGTCCGCGATCCGAAAAATGGGATGCATCCATTCGATTTGGAACTGAAGTGGAGTCGCTAGCATTACAGTCGCGCGAAAAGAAAGCCAGCGTATAGGCCCCGACTGATCGGTCTAGCGCCCCCGGCGCGCCCACTTTTCAGTTCGCGCCGCAAACAAAATTGTGAAAATCGTTGCTCTCGCCGGTGCCCTTGTATTTCGCGACCTGGGGATACGGGCACAAGGGCCGGGTCATCTGCACTGGCTGGCGCGGATTATCGCCGGTGTACTTGGTCGCGACAACTTCCTTGGGCGCATTGCCCTTTTCCACCCACTCTTCCAGCGCGCCGTAAACGCCGCCATCCACCGTCTTCGTGCCAAACTGGCCAATCGTAGTTGCGCCCGGACCGCCGATGCAATGCTGCATTCCGGGAACCATATACACGCGGACAAATCGTTCCACGTCAGCCGCACCCATCTTCTCCCGCACGCTGTTGTAATAGTTAATCGTGTTCTGCGCCGGGATCGCGGGATCGTTCCAGCCGTGGTACAGGATGAGCTTTCCGCCACGCGCTGCAAACCGATGCAGGTCCGGGTCGGTTGCGTTCAAAGCACGCGCCGTCTTCTCTTCCGCGGTATGCAGGGCAGCGTCGAAATTGGAGGTAAAGGGATTCCATGCCGGATCCTCATAAACCATGTAGCGGAAATAGTTCTCATAGAAGCCGGTGCCGAGTCCAGCGCCGGGCGCGTTGCCGAGAATCCAGGTTGACCAGCCGCCGGGCCCGAGTTCGCCACCGGGCGTGCGGCCCGGAAAAACATTTTCACCGCGGGAATTCGACGCGCCGGCATAGATGGTCTTGAGAAACTTCACTTGCGGCGCGGTAAGGCAATGGAGCGAATCTTCGCCCTTGCAGAGCAGCACGGACGGGTCGAAGTGGCAACGTGTCGGATCGTTGATCACGCCATCTTTCACGCCGTCCTCGGCATCGCACGCCTCCAGAACCGCTTTGCTGATGGCAGGCAGTTTCATCGCGGAGATGTACGAAGCTGGATCGTCACGCATCACCTTGAAGTTCGCCGCGCCGCTGGCCACTAGCCTGGTCCAATAATTCGCCGGCGCGCCCGCCAGGATGCCGTCGAAATCCTCGGGAAACCGTTGCGCTTCGATCAACGCTTCTCGTCCGCCATCGGAACAGCTATCGAAATAGGTGTGTTTGGCGGCCTGGCTGTAGTACATTTCGATCAGGCGCTTGGCGTTTTCCGTGGTCAAGTGCAGCGCGCGCCAGCCGAAATCGTTGACCTTCTCCGGATGCTTGTAGGCCCAGCTCGCATCCACGTTGTCGGCTTCATGACCGGTGTCCGTGGCTGCGGTCGAATACCCGCGCTTCAAATTGCCAGCTAATTGGTCGAACCCGATGGCGCCGGCGAATCCGCCATTGCCTACTCCCAGATACTTATCGTTCCAGCCGGACGCCGGCATCCAGACCTCGAAGCGGATGTCGGAATCTTTGGTCGGCCGGATCACTCCCGACACCCGGCAGAATGCGGGCAGGCCATCGATGGGATTGCCATAGGGCGGCGTGAATTTCCCGGCCGGAACGGCGCTGGCGACAGCGATGGTGGTGTCCGGCAGTTTCGCGGTGGAGAGACTTTCGCAATCCAGCGCCAGGGCTGGGAGCGCAACGAGGAGCAACGTGAGGGTTCTCATGACGACTTAAGATCCTATCATGAGCAACTATTGTGTCCTAGCCATGCTTTTCGCCGCCGCCTTCGCCTCTGTGCCGTCCAGAGGCCAGGATCACATGGAACACAGCTTCAACAATCCCGAAGAATGGGCCAAGAGATTCGATGGCCCAGAGCGCGATGCCTGGCAGTTGCCGGATCGCGTGCTGGCGACGCTGGATGTGAAACCGGGACAACTGGTTGCCGACATCGGCTCCGGAACGGGATATTTTTCCGTCCGCCTGGCGAAGCTGCCCGCCGCGCCCAAAGTCTACGGCTG
>DATFZA010000605.1:0-3512 GCA_035314765.1 Bryobacteraceae bacterium | reverse complement strand
ACCAACATCGTCCCGTATCCGGCGTTTGGCGCCGTTTCCTGGCGCGGCGACGTGGGCAACAGCACGTTTGAAGCGCTGCAGGTGAATGTGCGCCGCTCCTACCAGAATGGGTTCGGCCTGTTGGCAAACTACATGTGGTCGCACTCCATCAATGACGGGAGCATTGGCGGAGGAGAATCGGATACTCCGCAGAACTCGTTCTGCCGGGCGTGCGACAAGGCTTCTAGCGACGACGATGTGCGCCAGCTCTTCAATCTCGCCGCAGTGTACCAGATTCCGTTGGGCGCCGGAAAGCGCTATCTCAGCCCGCCCGGGATTGCGCGAACGATTCTGGGCAATTGGGAGGTGAGCGCGATCGCCACCACCCAGACCGGGCTACCGGTCAATATCACGGTGGATCGTTCGAACGCTTCGGTTCCTGGCTTGCTCTCCATCAGCGGTTCGGAGCGGCCGAATTACGTCGGCGGCGTGTCGCTCACGCCCGTCGGCGGGTCCACTCCAGCGGAGTGGATTAATCCCGCGGCGTTCGCCGTCCCGGCGAGCCAGACGTTCGGGAACCTGGGCCGGAATGCGTTCCGCGCGCCGCGGATTTCACAACTCGATCTGGGGCTTTCTAAGTTGGTGTCCATCACGGAGCGGCTCAGCCTGCGTTTCCGTGGCGACCTGTTCAACGTTTTCAACGGCCCTCAATTCGCGGGCCCGAATGCCGATATCTCGCAATCGAATTTCGGAGCGATCACGAGCACGATCAGCAATTACGCGGCGGGCCGGGGTACGCCTCGCGAACTGCAGCTGTCTGCGAAGATCGTGTTTTAGCCAGTAGCGCGGACTTGAGTCTGCGGCTGTCGTAAGCGAAAAGTAGCGTGCCTTCGCGCGGCGGCGTCACTTAAGGAGCTCCGGCATGAATAAAGAAGGCCTCACCATTACCGATAACCGCACGGGTGCATCCTACGAAGCCCCGTTATTCCGCGCTGCGCCTTTATGGAAGTCGCGTATTTGCTGCTGTTCGGCGAGTTGCCGGACTCGGGGCAATTGCGGAATGGGTAACCTCCGGCGCGCTCAATGGACTCGTTCGTCTTGTGCAAGCCAGCAAGCGTACTCGATCTAGGTGTTCTTCGACAGCCAAGATCCGGTCGGCCAGCAACTCTTCGGCCTAGCGTGGGCAGCGAACGGCGGCGGCCAACGTTTGCAGACACGGCCACCGAGCGTCGCCCGGACTCAGAAGGGCAGAATCTCCTCCCGAACTGGATCGAAATCGATCCGCCGCTTCTGTTCGTACGCCAAGTTCCCCAAATGCGACGCCTGTGCGCTCCGGTGTCCGATGTAAACGTCCCCATTTGGCAATTTGCGTGTTCGCAGGCAATCGAGAAAATTCTCCACATGATCGATGGTCTGATCGTGAGGCGATTGCACGACTACCGGCTGCTCGTTCTTGTCTACAGGCGTGAACTGATACTTGCTCCGGTCGATGTAAAGCCGGCCGCCGGTGCCGCAAAACTCCACGCCCGCGCCCTGGATGCCGGGCGCGAGGGTGGCTTCAAAGGTTGCCGTCCAATCGGCCGGGTATTGCAGCAACACATTGATGGTATCGGGTGCCGTGCGGCCGTCTTTGTATGCATACACGCCACCGGCCGCCGATGCGGCTACCGGATTGTCCTGCTCCATGAACATGTGCACTACGTCGATCCAGTGAGTGAACAAATCCGTCACCTGCCCGCCACCAAAATCGAGATAGGCCCGGAAATTCCAGTACTGCTGCGGGTCGTAATCGCGCCACTTAAGAGGACCCAGAAATCGCTCCCAGTCTAGATTGGAAGGTTTGGTCCGCAAGTTCTCCGGAGCTTTGCGTAAGTGGTACCCGTTGCCATGCCACCATGTCCGCGCCAATGTGATCTTACCCAGCCGGCCTGCTTTGACAATCTCCTCGCGCGCCTGAATGTAGTGCACGCCTGAGCGCTGTTGCATGCCCACCTGGCAAATCCGGTCGTTCACGCGCGCCGCCTTCACGATGTGCGGGCCTTCTTCGATCTTCAGCGTCAGGGGCTTTTCGACATACACGTCCTTCTTGGCGTTCAAAGCGTCGATCGCCGTGCCGGCATGCCAATGGTCCGGCGTCGCGATCAGCACCGCATCCAGTTGAGACACTTCCAGCAGCTTCCGGTGATCGCTGAACCCCTTTGCTCCGGGCGCCTTGCTCAGCGCTTGGTCCAGGCGCGTGCCCCAGATATCGCACACTGCCGCGACCTGGACTTTGGCGTTCTTTTGGAAAACGGACATCACGGACTGGCCGCGTTCTCCGGTGCCGATGACACCCAGTTGGACGGTATCGTTGGCCCCAAGAATGCGCGAGTACGAGAGCGCCGTAAACCCTACGGCGCCCTTGCCGAGGGTGCGAAGAATATCGCGGCGGGGAATAGTGTGGTCGGACATACTAGCCATCCAGCATACCGGAATTCTTCGTCAAAGAGATCGAGACCGGCGCCATTTGGTCAACTGGCGGCGCTTTCGCGTCGGCAGCGCCATCAATATCGACGCATCGGAGGACTTCCCATGCCTCCGACGCTATCGCCAGTAGACTTCGCACTAGCCTAGGGAATCAGCGCTACCGCGCGGCACCATCCAGCGCTAGCTTTCGCGATCTTGACCGGCAGGCACGAGACATAAAAACCATATGGCGCTGGAATTTGATCCAAATTCGCCAGCTTCTCGATCTGGCAATATTCCCGCGTTAGCCCCGCAAAGTGCGCCGGCCAAATATAGCGGCCATCGCCAGTGCGCTGGTAATCGGCAACCATGCTGGCAAAAGGCCGGTCGATGGTATAGGCGTCGATTCCGATCACCTTGACGCCTTGCTCCACCAGCCAGAGCGTTCCGTCGCGGCCCAAGCCGGGTTGAGCGAAGTACTCTTTCGATCCAATGCGTTTGTCGGCGCCAGTGCGGAGCAGCACGATGTCGAGCGGCTTCAGCCGGTATCGAATTCGCTCCAACGCCGCGGCGAGTTCTGCCACGGTGATCTCCGCTCCTGGTTCTAGGTGGGTCATATCCAGAATCACGCCGGGAGCGAAACACCATTCCAACGGGACCTCGTCAATGCGCCGTGCCGGCTTTCCCTCCGAAACGGAACCATAGTGATAAGGAGCGTCGACATGCGTGCCCGTATGCGTAATGGCGCGAATCTCTTCCACCGCCCATCCCTGTCCGGAAGAAAAGAGCAGGTCTTCGGCTTTGACCCCGAACGCGGTGCGCATCTGGTCCAGGCCCTCTGTCGCGTGATCGACGTAATGAATCTGCGCGGGCCGCGGCTCACTGACGGCGTTGTTTTCGAGCGGCACGCTGAGATCGATGATTCGCTGAAACATAGTTACATTATTGTGGATCCTCTTTGCGGTTTGCTTTCGGGCGTTGCCGGCGTGTTGCATGCGGCGCAGAATCATCAGGGCAATCCAAACGCCGGCGTTTCCTATGAACTGGATGCGATTGCGGCGGTGGTGATTGGCGGGTCGAGCCTCTCC
>DATFZA010000604.1:0-8901 GCA_035314765.1 Bryobacteraceae bacterium | reverse complement strand
CAACCAGTTACAAGTTTGATTTCTTTCCCGCTGGAACCGATCCATTCAAACGGACCGAACTACAGAGGCGTATGTTCGTCGAGTCCGCGCCATTGGGAGGCGAGCCCGTGGAATGGGCTGTGGCAACCGCGGAGGATACTATCCTGTCGAAACTGTCTTGGTTTCGGGCTGGCGGCGAAACATCGGAACGCCAGTGGAATGACTTGCGCGGCGTGTTGCGGATGTCCGGGCCGCGTCTCGACCGTGAGTATCTGGCGGCGTGGGCGGCGCGTCTCGGTGTCGCAGATTTGTGGCAACGCCTGCTCTCGGAACTCCCCAGTTCTTGTGGGGCAGGTTATTAACCTGCGGCCGATTATTAATCGGCCCCGGGGCGGGTTACTAACCCGCCGCCGGTTAATAACCGGCCCCACAAAACTAGCGCGCCGAACCGAGCAACTCCTTAGCCGCCGTACCAACCGTTCGCAGAAACGCATCGAGATCGGTGGGCTTGGCTACAAATCGAGCGGCGCCCTCCGATTCCGCATCGGCCCGGTCTCTGGGAGAAACCGAAGACGTCAGAATTGCCACGGGAACTTTCGCCAGGCGCTTGTTCTGGCGAATCTGTTTCAGCACTTCTAAGCCTTCGGAGCGCGGCATGTTGAGATCCAGCAGAATGAGATCCGGCATGGCAACCTCGCCGCGCTCGATCCCGCCGTTGCACAGGGCGCGAACAGCTTGTTCGCCGTCCTCAAATCGCGTGATCTTGCACGAAATTTGATTTTCCCGGAGCGCTTCTTCAATCAGAAAAACATCCGCCGGATTATCGTCGACCACAACGATCTGGGCGAGCGGTTCGGGGGAAGCTGCCATTCCGGTCATGATAGAAGAGAGGGGACACTAATCCCACTCCACATACCTAAAACGCCACCTTGGGCACCGCTCTCGACTCCGGCGCCGTCTTGAAGTAAGCGTCGTTCCGCTGAAAGCCAAACAGGCTCGCGGCAATATTGTTGGGGAACAACTCGATATCGGTGTTATATTTCTGCACCGTCTCGTTATACTTGCGCCGCTCGATGGCGATGCGATTCTCCGACCCGGCCAGTTCGTTCTGCAGATCCCGGAAGTTCGCGTTCGACTTCAAATCGGGGTAGTTCTCCACCACCACCAACAATCGGCTGAGCGCGCCATCGAGCTGTGAATTGGCCTGAATTTTATCCGTTGGGGAGCGGGCGCCGCCAAGCGCCGCGCGGGCGTCGGTCACTTCTTTGATCACCGCTTGTTCCTGCTTGGCGTACCCCTTCACGGTCTCCACCAGATTCGGGATCAAATCCGCGCGGCGCTGCAGCACCACATCCACCTGCGACCAGGCTGCGTTCACGGTCTCCCGCTCCGTCACTAGCGTGTTGCGCGCGCTAACCGCCATGCCGCCCACGATCAGCACGCCCAGCAAAACAACAATTAAGATCAGAACTCCGGCTTTCATTTTTTCCTCACTTGCTTTTCTTGAGCCTCACTTCGCAAGGCGGTCGACAAACGCGACCAGCGCCTCGATTTGCTTCAAATAATCGGAAAACAACGCACTAGCGGATAGATCGCCAGCGTTCTTACGCTTCTCGCGGACGTCGAGCAACTGTTCCAAAGCCGACCCGTCGAGTTGTACCTCTCGTAACTTTGCCACAACCTCGCGCTTTTGCCAACTCACCGGCACGCCGGCCAGCAAAAGAGCATGCCGCGCCAAGACACAAAAAGTGGAGACCGACTCCAACATCAGATGAACGAGAGCCTTGTTGTCCCCCAGCACACCCGCCGCTTGTTGCCGTAACCGGAGCAGCTTCGAGCGCAGCTCGCGTTCTACCTGCGCCCGGTAAAACGACCCGTCGATCGCCAGGTCCGCGATCGCGTCCTTGCCAAACAGCACGCGCCGTTGCTCCTGCATGTCGTGGAACTCAATCGGAAAGCAATCGGTCGAAGTCTTCACTTCCTGCTCGCTCATCAGCAACGGCGCCGGATTTCCCAGCTTGCGCCACCAGGCAAATACGGGTTCCGCCTGGCGCAAATCGCCCGGAGCGATCTCGGTCAACACGGTGAGAACATTGAGGTCGGAGTAATTGCCGTGATAGTCGGTTCCGGCCGCGGATCCGTAAAGAATCACGGATACCAGGTTCTCCGCGTGCGCGGTTCGCAGGCGTTCCACCAATTGCATGAGCTTGTCTTCCATGTTTTACCAGCTGCCTGATGCCCCGCCTCCGCCCGAATCGCCGCCTCCGAAACCGCCAAACCCGCCTCCACCGCCGTCGCCGCCGCCAAATCCGCCCCCGCCCCAACCCCCGCCGCGACGCCCGCCGCCCAGCATGCTGTTCAGAAGCATGCCGGCCAGAAACCCGCCGCCTCCACCGCCACTGCGCAACAGAAACAGCAGAACTACAATACCAATCACCACCAACGGCCAGGGAAGACCGTTATCTTTCTCGTGGGGGCGCGGCAGTGGGGCCGGACGCACGGAAGTATCCAGCGTCACGTTCTTGCTTTGGGCGATGCGCTTGCCCATCACATCCGCGGCGGCCAAAAGCGCCGGCCCATATTGTCCTTTGGCCAGGTAAGGGCGTTCCTGGTACAGAACTTCGCCCACAAAACCGTCGGGCAGTATCGGCTCCAGCCCATAGCCAACCTCGACGCGATCCTTGTGGTCCTGGATCGCGAGCAGCAGCATCAAGCCTTCGTCTTTGCCTTTTTTCCCGACGCCCCACTTGCGGAACAGAGTGTTGGCGAAATCCTCTATCGGCGCTCCGTCGAGCGAAGGTATGGTGACCAGCGCAATCTGGACGCCCGTCGCGCGTTCCACCTGCCCGCAGTAGTCTTCGAGCTTGGTCCGCGACGCAGCATCGACTACGTTGGCAAAATCGCTCACGTAGCCTTGCGGCTTCAGAGAATTGGGATCGAGCGCGACTGCCAGCCAGCACAAGCCAAGGCCCATGCCACAGCAACGCAACCAGAAACTCCAGGTGCCAAGGCCTATGCCACAACAACGCGGCACGGGCTTTAGCCTGTGCAGCAGTCTGCTAGCAGACCAGGTCTTCACGCCGCAGCTTGAACTCGCCCAAATTACCCAACATCGCGAGAGTGATGTTCTTGGATTGGAAAAGATCCTGCGCGACTTTCTGTACGCCCTCCGAAGTAACGGACTCGATGCTTTCCAGCATCTCGTCGAGCGTGAAGAATCGCTTGAAATACATCTCCTGGCGCGCCAGGTTGGACATGCGGCTGGAGGTCGATTCGAGCCCCAGCATAAACGACCCCTTCAGATGATCCTTGGCGCGCCGCAGTTCGTCTTCCGGCACCGGATGCTGCTTGAGATCCTGGAACTCATGCATGATCGATTCCACCACTTTGCGAGCGGTTTCGAGCGCCGTCCCCGCATAAATGGCCAGCAACCCGGTATCGCGATACATGCTAAGTTCGGAGAACACCGCGTAAGCTAAACCTTGTTGCTCCCGAACCTTTTGGAACAGACGGGAACTCATCCCTCCGCCCAACAGCGTGTTGAGGACATAGCACGTAAAGCGCTCCTCGTGCGGCAGCGGATAAGAGGGAACTCCCATATACATGTGGGTTTGTTCCAGCGACGTCTTGTTGCGAAACACCAGCCGTGAATGCGGCACCGGCGCGGGATCGACATCGGCCGCCTTCACCATGCGTAGCGGCTCAAAACGCTCCGCCGCAAGAGCCGCCAGTTGTGCGTGGTCCAGGTGTCCGGCGGCGGTAATCAAAATGTTGGCCGGCGAATAGGTCCGCGTGAAGAATTCCTGCAGCATCTCACGGTGGAAAGAGCGGACCGTGTCTTTGGTGCCGAGGATCGGCTTACCGATGGGGTGATCCTTCCAGAAGTTGCTCGAAAAAATCTCGTGCAGAAGGTACTCGGGATTGTCCACCTCCATCTTCAACTCTTCGAGGATGACGCTCTTTTCCTTCTCGATATCTTCGGCGCGGAACAGCGGATTCAGCACCAGGTCTGCCAGAACGTCGAAAGCCAGAGGCAGATGCTCGTCCAGTACTTTGGTGTTATAGCTGACCAGTTCCTTGGCGGTGAAGGCATCCAAGCCTCCACCGATGGAATCGACCGAGCGCGCAATCTCTTCGGCGCTGCGATTAGTGGTCCCTTTGAACACCATGTGTTCGATAAAATGCGTGATCCCGTTTTCTTGCGGCTGCTCGCGGCGGGAGCCGGCGCCAATCCAAATTCCCATGGATACGGATCGCACGTGCGCCATCTGCTCCGTGATCACGCGGACTCCGTTGGACAAAGTGGTGGTTTGGATATCCCGATCGTTTTGGTCGGTGATGCTCATGGTTTGAATATCGGCTACTGTAGCCATTTTAGCGCGCTCCCGCCGGGCGCTTGCATGATATATTGAGTTTGTGAAGCAAACCCTTGTAGGTCTAGAACTTCCAGACCTTCGAGAGGTCTTGGGCCCCGCTCAACATGCCTTCCGCGCTCGGCAGCTTTACGACGCGCTGTACCGCCAGAAAGTGTCAAGTTTTGTACAGATCTCCACTTTTCCGATTGCCCTAAAGGAGCAAATCGCCGCCACTCATGATATCGGAGTCCCGGTTCTCGATACGTGTTTTCAATCGATTGATGGCGCCCGCCGTTACTTGCTTCGTCTCTCGGACGGCAAAACGGTGGAGGCCGTGCTCATGCCGGAGGAGAACCGTGACACGGTCTGCATTTCGAGCCAGGTGGGCTGTCCGGTAAACTGCAAGTTCTGTTTGACGGCCCTAATGGGGCTCGAGCGCAATCTTTCCGCAGGTGAAATCGTGGGGCAGGTGTTGTTCGTCTTACAGAACCACGCTCTGTCCGCCGAAAGCGACCGGTTGAACATCGTCATGATGGGCATGGGCGAGCCGCTTTTGAATTTACCTAACGTGATCAAAGCGTCGCGCTTGCTCATGGACAAAAGCGGGATCGGAGTCTCGCCGAGAAGAATCACCGTCTCGACCTCCGGCATTATTCCCGCCATGATTCAACTCGGGCGCGAGCCCGTGCGGCCGAAACTGGCGATTTCCTTGAACGCTTCGTCTGAAGAGCAGCGCCGCGAGCTGATGCCAATCACGCGCAAATACCATCTTCGAGATTTGATGGAAGCGTGCCGCGCCTATCCTCTGCGCTCCTGGGAAAAGCTGACTTTCGAGTACGTGCTGCTGAAAGACGTGAACGACACCGCTGCCGACGCGCGGCGCGTGGTCAAGCTGGTGGCGAATCTCAACTGCAAGATCAATCTGATCGCGCTGAACCCAGGGCCGGGCATTCCTTACGAGACGCCGGAACCGGGCCGCGTCGCCGCGTTCCAGGCGATTGTGCGCCGCGCCGTTCCGTGCTTCGTCCGCAAGCCGCGTGGGCTGGACATTTTCGCCGCCTGCGGGCAGTTGAAGCGCATGCAGAAAGGGCTCAGCGGTGTTACCGCTGCACCCGCCGCAACGTAAAACTATCGGGGTGAAGAGTCTCGTTCTTCAGCTTTTTCCAGTCGTCATTCACCTGAATCAGTTTCCCGCTGAGATGGTTCGACTCTTCTGCAGCCAGAAACAGAGCAAGCTGAATCTGTTTTTCCGGCGCCATCCCGCCGGTCTGGCGAATTTTCAGCGCTTCTTCCGTCTCCTTCCACCCAGCCCGCTCGCCGGCTCGCAGCACTTCGTCGGTCATGTGCGTGTACGTTGGCCCCGGACCCATGCAGTTAATTTGAATATTATGTTCGCGGACTTCCTCCGCTACCGACTCGACAAAGCGCACCACCCCTGCCTTCGAAGCTGCGTACGCGGAAAAGTTAGGCCGGGCAATCGAGGAACCTACTCCGCTCAGGACAATAATTTTCCCCGACCGGCGCTCGGTCATGTGCGGTAACACGGCTCGCACACAATGCATGACGCCGATGAGATTGGTCGTTACGGTGTCTGTCCAGGCTTTGACGGGAGTTTCCGTGATGGGTCCGATCGGACCCTGCATGGCGGCGGCGCAAACCAGTACGTGAACTCCACCATGTTGCACGCGCATCCGGTCCACCGCGGCTTGCACTTGCTCGAAGTCCGTAACGTCCGTCCGGATGCGGTAGGCCGTTCCGCCGGCGTGTTCGATCTCCAGTTGCGCCAGGTCCAATTCGGCTTTGCTGCGGCCTAGCAGGCCCACGCGCGCGCCGGCCGTCGCGAATCCGATGGCTAGCCGCTTTCCGATTCCTCGTCCCGCCCCGGTCACCAAGACGCTGAGATGCTTCAGGTTCGCCAAAGCGGAGTGTACCTCAAAACCACCCTCGGCACGCCGCTAAATTTGGTTCTGGCCCCCCCTGAGCCTAATCCTCTACGTCCTGCGCAAAGCAGCTTTCGAAAGCGCGGTCGAGCACTTCTTCTGTCAACTTCAGCGGAAGGCCTTCAAACTGCATCAAGTGGATGGCGTGAGAGAGCACATCGCGTGGTTGGCAGCGGCGCATGGCTTTGCCCGAGGTACGGTAGTGGCGTTCAATAAACCGGCCTACCATCGGCTCATCGCAAGCCAGCTCGCGAGACGAGCAGAACTGCAGGAAAATGCGAGTGAATTCGTCCGGCCCAGGGTTCCGCACCAGCATTTTGTACTGGATGCGGCGTAGAAAAGCGTCATCTCCCAGGTCGGCAGGGCTCAAATTGGTCGAAAAAATCAAGAATGCTTCAAATGGGACTGTCATTTTCCCGCCGGTCCGGAACGACAAGTAATCGACCCGCCGCTCCATGGGAACGATCCAGCGGTTCAATATCTCCGCTGGAGTGCACCTTTGACGGCCAAAATCGTCGATCAGGTAAATGCCGTTGTTGGCCTTCAATTGATAGGGCGCATCATAGATTTTTGAAACGCTATTGAAGTTTAGGTCCAACATGTCCGGAGATAGCTCGCCACCCGTCACGATAAACGGCCGCTTGCACTTGACCCAGCGCCCGTCGTGTGCTTCTTCGGTGCGGAAAGCCGTAAGCTGCTCCTCGCCGTGGATGGGCTGGTGATAAATCGGATCGAATACCTGAATAATAGACCCTTGACTCTCGATGGCGTAGGGAACGTAAATGGCGTCGTCGTCGATACCGGCCAGCGCCTCCGCCATAAAGGTTTTCCCGTTTCCGGCCTGGCCATAGATCAGGAAGGAGTTCCCGGAACTGACGGCGGGCCCAATCTGGGCGAGCATCCGCGGCGTTGTTATCGCATGACGATAAGCGTGGTCAAGTGCCTGCGGCGTTAGCCAGCCGTCTTTCCGCCGCTGCCGGCGCACAATATAGCTGTATTGATAGAGCGGGACTGGCGCCGGACCGGTGTATTGATTGTTTTCCAGGTATTCCCGCGCTAGTGTGCGTCCGGCTTCGCTCAACGCGAAAACGGAACTGATATTGCCCATGCCAAGCGACTTCTTCACTTGAACCTGATGCTGACGCTTGGCGTTTTCCAGCAGTTCTTCAATCAGACTGAACTTGAGACCAATTGCTTTGGCCAGGTCCCGGCCCAAAAGATCGCCCCGGTAATAGAGCAGCTTGACCAGCAACTGCTCAATTACCGAGGACGCAAGTCCGGTATCTTCAATAGATTCCGTTACAGGTGGAACCAGTGATTCCCCGGCTTTGTCCGGGGCTACCATTGCGAGTGCAGCCATATTGAAGATTTTGCCGAACGGCCAGCATCAAAACAATGGGAATATAGTCACAACTCAACTAAGCGCATTACCTGTGAACCTACGAACACTTGGTCTGCGAATTAGAGCGGACTCTTAGCTGCGTAAGATACGACGCCTGGATCTAGCCCGCCCGTGAGACCGGATGTATTGCGCTCGGTACCTGATTCGTTCTATCATCATGAGAGGACCGGGGCAGCGGCAACCGCCCCGGTCCCAAGGTTCGGTCAGCGCCTCTTACGAGGACTGATCATTACCTCGACAGTGACGTATTTCATCACGAATCTCAAGAAACGAATCATTGAGATCCTCCTTTCTGCTCAGTTTGGATCGCCCGGGCCTCTTCACGGGCCTTCCTTTTGAAGCCCGTGTGCCTCATCCAGAACTTGCCTGATCCTAACGCCACAAAAAACTCACTCACTCAGTGGAGTGCTCGTCCTGAATCTCTCGTTAGGTTTACTGCGAGCGGGATAGATTCTCGGCTTTACGACGTCACGCGGGACTCGCTGGTGCTTCTCGACGAACTCGGCCGGGCGACGGATCAGCCTATCCAGGCTCGACGCAGGGATATATTGCGCCCAGGCACTGAATCGCCCTATGATCACAATGAGGACTGGGGCCGCAGGTTCCCGTGCTCAATCCCGTGGGTTAAATCAGCGCCTCTGACGCGGACAGATCAAATCCTCGACCGTGATGTATTTCATCACGAACCTCATGATAAGGATCATAGAGATCCTGCTTTCTGTTTAGTTGGGATCGCCCGGGCCCTACCCGGGCTTTTCCATTTGGCGCCCGTGTGCTCCTGAGCGTCCGGAACCTCTTCGCGTTAGGTTAGCCCCGGCGGGTTAGATCTTTCTCGATCCCCCCCTCCTCGCGACACGGATGTATTGCACCCGCCCGCGATTCATTCTATGATTATGAGAGGACCGGGGTGGTGGCAACCCGCCCCGGTCCTAAGGTTCGGTCAGCGCCTCTTACGAGGACTGATCAATATCTCAACCGTGATGTATTTCATCACGAATCTCAAGAAAAGGATCATTGAGATCCTCCTTTCCGCTCAGTTTGGATCGCCCGGGCTTTTCCCCGGGCTTTCCCTTTGGAGCCCGTGTGCTCCATTTGGAACGTGCCTGATCCTAACCCCATAGAAAGCTCATCCACTAAGTGGATCGGGAAGCCGGAATCTCTCTTTTAGGTTTTATTTGCGCCGCGGCTCGATTTGCACCAACTCCGGCGTGGGAACAGCAGTCTT
>DATFZA010000603.1:0-6715 GCA_035314765.1 Bryobacteraceae bacterium | reverse complement strand
GAACGCCGCAATCGAGCCCGCCGCAATCGAGCACGCCGCAATCGAGCGCGCCGCAATCGAGCACGCCGCCGTCGACCGCATCACAAGCGTCGGCACCGCAATCTTCCGACCCACAAGCGTCCACGTCGTCGACACAACAATCGACAGCAGCACAATCGACCCCGCCGCAAACCGCCAAATCGCAAGGGACCGCACCGCAAGCATCCGCGCCGCAGTCGTCCGAACCGCAAGCAACACCTCAATGAATAAGGAGAATCATGTCCAGTCCAACGGCCAGTCCTACCGACACGAATTACTTCACAGATGGCGATCAGCTCGATCAATACACGAGCGACATGCGTGCATCCGATACGAAAAAAGTCTCCGATGCCAATACGGCCTCGCAAACCATCGACACATTCGCCGCGGAAACCGGAGCGGGAGCGTGGTCATCGCTCGACCGCGCGACTGTCGCAGCGCGGCTGAAAGAGCTTGTTAGCAACCCGCGAGCGCTCAATCAGGCGTCCTTGAATCTGTGTGGCCCGGCTGCCTTCTTCATGGAATGGATTGGGCGCGATCCGCAAGCATTCGCTACTTTCGCGACCGCACTTTTCGACGCCGGGGACGCTTCCATCGGATCGCTGGACGTCAAGCCAGACCAGGATCTGATCGGCGCCGACTACAACACGCTGGTATCGGGCGGGGGCGGCAATCCGCCGGCTCAGGCAGATTGGATGATCCTCGGCGCGCTGCGCAATGCCCATCAAGTCTTTTGGCAACCGAGTTGGGCCGGCGATCCCAAGCAGGAACTCGCGGCGCTCACTCGTCCCGAGGAAGTCACCGATTGGTTCAATGCAGCAGGTATCTTCACCAAGGTATCGAATGAAGCCAACTGGGCCACGCTCGCCGGGATTCCGCACGCCACGTCGATCACGCTGAGCGAGGGAACATCCGCCGTGCTACTCATTCACATGAACCTGATTGCGCAAGCGACCATTGATGGCAAGCCTGCGGCCGAAAATGTGGGCGTGGACAACACCTTCCTGCTGAACCAATTTCCCAATCACTTTGTCCACCTGCTCAGCGAGGTTACTCCCTCCGCCGATCACCAAACGGTACGGCTTTCGATCTGGAGCTGGGGGCGTTCGTTTTTGAATATGGTTGTTCCGCAAGACGCCTTTGTGAACGGCTATTTCGGCGCGGTTAAGACGTATATCGGTTGAGGCATCGCCTCGGAGACTGAAAGGGATGTATGGAAGGGATTGACATTTACGAACTGAATACCGGTATGCCGTCCTGGAGTGACATCCTGGCTGCGAACTTTCGTTTTGTGCTTCACAAAACGAACGAATTCGGACCTGGAAGCCAACATCAAACCGACGGGCTATTTGCGCAGCGTTGGCCGGAACTTCAGGCGGCCGGATTCATCCGCGGCACGTTCAATCTGGTCCATAATAACGCCGGGCCGCCTGAAGATCAGGCCATGACCGCGGTGGGCATGGTGCAACGCTTAGTTCCCGGTGACCTGGGAGCGAGCCTGGACCTGGAGGACCGGGATCCAGCTCATACGGCAGCCAAGGATCCGGGGTTTTGGGTCGATTTCGCCAATCGATACCTGGACACGATGGAAACCGCTCTCGGCCGCCAGCCGCTCATTTACACGAGCAGGAGCTACTGGCAGGAATTTACAAATAACTCGCCGGACTTTGCGGACTATCCGCTTTGGGTAATTGACATAAACAACGCGGTCGCGGCGATACCTCCCAACTGGACGCGCTGGACATTCTTTCAGTGGCACACAGAGCTGAACAAATCGGCCATGCCCGCTCCCTTTCGGGCGTCCGACAGCGGAGTCGACCTCGACCATTTTGACGGCACTCTCTATCAGTTGCGCGGGATGGCGGACCTGGAGCACACGGCTCCGCACGTGGTGGACAGCATCGTCTATATAGCGTATACGGCTCTCGATGGGCATATTCATGTAATGGTTCGGCTGCTGGGAAAGTGGCAAGACACCGACGCGTCCGCCGATTTGACCGATGCACCTCTGGCCGCGGGCGACCCCACGGCGGCGGGAGTGGGAAAAGAGCAATTGGTCGTTTATCGCGGCAAAGACGCCCACATTTATGCGCTAAGCCGCCCGGGTACGGATTTGACGGATCGCTGGAGTGTGGTGGACATAACGGGAGCCGAAGCCGTGGACGACCCGCGCGTATATGTGCAGGGGAACGACGTCCACGTCGTTTACTGGGACAAGTACGACCATCAAAGCCACTTGATCCGGACGGGCGGTGAGTGGTCGCCCGAGCGGCTGAGTGGCGTGGCCGCGTCGGGAAGCGCCGCAATTCTCTTCCATGAAAACGCGATCCGCGCAGTTTCGAGAGGCGGAACGGACGGTCATCTCCACGAGTACTCTCTGCAGAACGGCGCCGGCGTGGATGTCGACCTCAGCGCCGGCGCTCATGACGCAGCCGGCAACGCTCCGCCGCTGGCCACGTATCGGCCTTCGATCTGCACGCCTTACGAAAAGGCCCCGCGCATCGTATATCGCGCTTTGCGCGGAACCATCTGGATGATTGAGCGGGACACGCTGCTGGCAACTCAGTTGAGCCCGAATGGAGCCCCGGCAGCGGTCGGCAGTCCGAGCGCGGTGATTGCGGAAACGATGCATGTGATTTATCGTACGGCCGCCGGAGACCTGATCGACCTCTTTGACGATGCGGGTTCGATCCAATCGCAAACCATTCCGTGCAACGTTGCCGCGGCGGCCGATCCGGCGGCGTTTTATGACGGTAGCCGTGCCGCGGTGAGCTTTCGAGCCGTGGATGACGCCATCCACTTCGCACGCTATGTGGACGGGGCCTGGGTTTGTGAGACCGCCGCGCCTTAGGCTTTACCATTTCCCCACCACGGGTATGTCGCCGGGGATTCCGCCGTAGCCAAATATGAAGTCGCCCGCATCGATCAGGCGATCCCCGTTAGCATCCAGCGCCCATAGGAACCCTTGCCGAAAGATTCCGACGTGGGTGATGCCCGTTCCCGTCCAGTCGCCGACTACCGGAACATCGCCGGGGATGCCTCCATACGGAAATACGAAGTCCGGCCCGTTCCCATCGAACGTGCCATTCCCGTTGGCGTCCAGAACCCACAGGAAGCCCTGGCGGAACACCCCAATTTTGCTGGTCCCCGTTCCCGTCCAGTCGCCGACTACCGGGACGTCACCCGCCACGCCGCCGTAAGCATAGACTTGGTCGATGCCTTGTTCAAAAATGTGATTTCCGTTGGTGTCCAGAATCCACAGGAAACCTTGACGGAAGTAACCCACCTTCGAGCGGCCATCTCCGTTCCAATCTCCAACCAATGGGACATCTCCCGGAGACTTTCCGATATGCAGGTTGAACACCGCGTCGCCGGCGTCCAACACGCCGTTCCCGTTCGAATCCAGAATGAACAACCCGTTGCTCGGACGATAAATTCCGATCTTGGTGTGCCCGTCGCCGTTCCAGTCTCCGGTGATGGGGATATCGCCGGGGATGCCGCCGAAGGCGTAGACCAGGTCCATGGCGTTCTCAACCTCATCGCCATTGACGTCCAGAACCCAAAGGAACCCGGCGCGGAAAAAGCCGGCCTTCGAAGTCTGAGAAGTCCCGGTAGTGAAGGAAAAGATCGGCGAGTTGGCAGAGCCCACAGCACCCACCGCAGTCACTTGCCAGTAGTACGTTTTTCCGGGAATAAGCTGGCCGGGGCTGAATTGAAGAGACGTAGTCTGGCCGGCCAGCGGCGGCGTGCTACTCAGGCCGATGTAAACGTTATAAGATTTGGCGCCGGGCGAGGCCTCCCAAGTCAGCAACGGCGTTGTGAACACGCCTCCGGCGCCATTGGCCGGATTGCTGAGCAGGGGCGCGCCCGGCGCTTGCAAATCGGTTGTGTCTGTGCCAGTGTTGTTGGCCGCGTTCAAGTCGCCGCCACCTGAGACCGTTGCGGTATTAGTATACTGTGTGAGGTTGGAAGAAAGAGCGGCCGTCACCACTATGTCCGGATAATTCGCTTGCGGCGCGAGAGAATCCCCGCGATTGCAGGTCAGCGTCGAAAAATTGCAACTCCATCCCGTGCCTGTGATCGCCGTAGTCAGCCCCGAGGATAAGAAGTCAACCACGCTCACGCTGCCCGAAGTGGCGGCATTACCGGCGTTGGTGACGGTAATGTTGTAATTCGCGCTCACTTGACCAGTCGCTATTCCATTGTCCCTAACAGAGACCGCAAGGTCAGGGAAACTGCAACTTGGAAAAGTAAACGCCGGTATCGGCGTATTTACTTCCGCAAACCGCGGAATGGGGCTACTCATATCCGCGGTCCCAGTCGTGCTGAGAGGCGCAAGGCCATATTCGGCAGTGATTGTGGTCGGCGATGCCAACGGGGCAGAATAAGCAACGGCGACAGGAATCGTGAGGTTCTCGATCATATATGGCGAGGAGTAAAGCACTTCGTAAACCGCCATGCCTGTGCCGTTGGCAATCGCCACAGGAGCCAACCCGGCCGCGTTAGCCCTGACAGGCGAGTATGGGCCCGCGCCATTGGTATCGGAGGCTGTGAGGACCGCGACGCCCGTTTGGCTCTGCGTAGTCGAGCCGGGATTAGATCCAGTGAGCGGCAGCGTGGAAGGCACAAACAGCGTGACTCCCTCCGGAATACCCGCAAAGCGGACGTAGAAGCGAGTTCCACTGTCGGCGTGGCCAGCTTCAGTCAGGCCGCGCACCGCGGGAAATTCGGGAGTAGCGCCAACGCTTGTGAAAGGATAGTTAGGATCTGCCGGATCGGTCAATGAGCCGTTAAAGAAGGCTGTCTCGGCGTCATAAGCATTGCCGAGTATATCTTGATTGACATCGGCCGGGTACAACGTTGTGAAATTCGTATTCGCTAGTTGTTGCGCAAAATTCTTCACTTTCAAAAACGATGCGACCCCCTCCTGCAGGTGAAGTTGGAATTGCGTTCCGTTCTGTCCACCGCTATCGAGGTTGCTGTTCGGATTGGTTGCTATGGCGGGGTTCGTCGCCACGCAGGGCGAAAGTCCTGCTGCGGGAGACGCGGGATACGGATTCAATACCAGCCCGGCATTGCCATATCCGAGAATTAGTTGCGGGGTGTTGATCGCTAATCCACCGGGAAGCGCGGTAATGGTAGAGACGCTCTCCTGCGGCAAGTAGGGAGAGACGGCCGGCAGCGTGCTGCCATCCACCCTTATGTTCGTAAACCAAAGCACTCTCTGCCCGGAGCCCGGCGGATCGAATGGAACGCCTTTCCAAACTAACTCGTTCGTGGCGCCCAGTTGCGCTTGAAATACATTGGGATGACCCGTGGACCCGTTGTATTCGGCTGCCACGTTCCCCGTACTAGTTATGGAACAAACACCCGTCCCGTCGTCATTGCTGCCAGGTGCCCCACAAGCCAACAGCGTCGGCGTCGAACCGGCGATGAAGACGGTATGAGGATCGTCGATCAGCAGGAGCGCCTCCGAATAACCAGGAGCTAGCAGCTTGCTAGTGACATTGCTATTCATGCTAACGTGGAAGTCTATTTTCGGTATTGGCATCCCCGACGGGGTGGGCGTACCGCCTGTGCATTGGACCAATAAATCACCTACCAGCTCGGCGCGGCCTTCTGCTCGCAGTAAGGGGGGATTACTTGAGGTGGGATAGCAAATCACCGCCCCCATGCCAGGCGTCAAGTACGTCGCGAGATAAGTGGCTGGAATCGAGCCAACCGTAATCGAGTGCACCTGTGCCTGAGAGTCAGACCACTGGTCAAACACATACTGCGTGCCCTGAAACGTTTGCGCCCCATTCACCGACAATGAATGCGTACTGCCAGTCAGCCATTGAAAAGTCTGCGTGGCCGCATAGCCGAACCCATCTACTGTAAAGGCTAGGCCCGACGGGCTGGTTCCCACAGTTATGGTCTGAACAGGTGTGATTTGGATCAGGTCGGATGCTGTGTCATTGCTAGCGTTGCTTTCGCCGCCACCCGAGACTAACGCTGAGTTGACCACGCTCGCCGGCGCGTTGCCCGCAACCGTCACGTTGATGTTTATGGCGAGATACGTCGCGTCGCTATTTAGCGAGTCCGATCGGCTACAACTGAGACCAGAGAGACTGCAGTTCCATCCTGTTCCGGAAATGCTGGTCGCGGTCAGGCTGGTGGGAAGCGTGTCGGCGACGCTGACAGTTCCCGATGAAGCAACACCGCCGACGTTCTTGACAACTAGGCTGAGTACTCCGGAATTACCGGCTGTGAGATTGCCCGCATGCGTAGCCGCCACAATCAGATCCGGACTGCAGCTATCCACGGAAAACGCAACTTGGCTGTTATTCGGGCTAAAGAAACGCGGCAGCGGAACAGTGGAATCACCGGTTCCGGGAACGGCACTGATCGGGGCGAAGCCGGTCTGAACAGAAAGCGCACCTTGCGGCAGGTTACCAAGAACATTCGACCCATAGGCCGCCGCGATCGGAATCGTGATCGCTTCCGTGTGATTCGGATCGGCGTAGAGGACTTCGTACACCGCCAATGCAGTGGTGCCGTTCACTTGCATTGGCGCCAGACCAGAGGCATTGCCGGTCACCGGAGCATATGCGCCGGCTCCGGTGGCGTCAGTCGAAACCAACACTGCGGTCCCGGTGCGCTGGCCTAAGTTGCTGGAATCCGTCGAAAGCAACGGAATCTGCACCGGCACGAACAA
>DATFZA010000602.1:0-11350 GCA_035314765.1 Bryobacteraceae bacterium | reverse complement strand
ATCCATGAGAAAGAGCTTGATCTTTCTGGCGCGGGCCAGAACCTCGGGCGAAGCGAGATTGACGAGTGATCTGTCAGGCATGGCTCATGTTAGCTTGCCCAGAAAGGGCGATTGGCGTCTCGTTCCCAGTCGGGGCGTTTTGCCGTTGCGCTGCCGCGAGGGAGTGTTCGGACTGAGTGGATTCCAGGAGCATAATCGTCTGTGCGAGTCAAGACATCGGCGTTGTTGGAGCGGGCGGCGGTACTATATGTTGCACGCGTTGAGAGAGAAGCGCGCGATCGCAAGGACCTGGGAATCATCGAGCAGAACGCTGAGCGGCTGAACCGCCATGCTCTGGATACATTGGAGTATCAACAGACTTCCATGAAGCGGGGCGAGTTTTACCACGCCTATCTGTGCTCCGGTGTACTCCCGGCGGACTGAAAACAGAGTCGAGCATTCACTACGACGACCCATTGAGACTCGCTAAATAAGTGATGGGCGCGCTCAGCAGGCGGGCTGATAACGGTCCGCGCGCGGGTTAATAACCCGCGGCAGGTTGATAACCTTTGGTTGATAACCTGCCCCACAAGCACTACCACCGCGCCGCTTCGTCGCCGGTGTTGGCATCCATATGCATGTCCATTCCGGCCCACACGTCGTTTTGGGACTTGGCGTTGGGGTAGACATGAGTCATCCATCCGAAGACCACTGGAATCCAAAGTCCGTGCGCCTCTTTGCATGCCGCTTCGGTGTGGATAGTTCCTTGCGGCCCAAACTGTGCATGCGGCCCAAATTGCTTTTCGAGAGGCAAGCTTCGCGACCCGCCGCAGAAGTCCACATGACGGTGCCAAGTGGCGATGCTTAGCGGAGCGACTGTATTCAGCTGTTGCGGCGTCGAATCTTGCGGAGCGGTGTACATGACCCCTACGGCTTTCATGCCATCCGGTGTGCGTTGGTACAGGATCGATCCCGGATGATCGTAGTTCACGTGGCGCTGCTCCAGCCGGTTGTAGCGATAGTTGGTGTAGTGGACCTCTTCGCCCAATTTGCCGGTGGGATGAAACGGCTTGTAGCCGTCGCGCAGCGCGGTGTTCACATCGGAGTAATGTGCAAGCACGCTGCGAGCGGCAGCGACGATGCGCTGGGCGCGCTGTTCATCTCCCGGTTGCGGCTTGCCCTTAAGCGACATCTGCATGTGGCTGCCCATCTTCATCGAGGGCACCGGCGTGTCATCGGTCTTGCCGCCGTAGTGGACAAGCAGCCGCTCCCACAAGGGAAACTGTTGGGACATCTCGGCTGCAAGAGAACAGAGCAGACACAGAAGGAGAATCGTCTTGAGACTTTTCACCACATAACTTTTCACCACATAACTTTTTGCTTGCCACATAACTTTTTGCCACATAACCTCCAACACGCGAGTCCCTCGGCTCCGTAGGGATGATCGTCATTTTCAAAGATATTCTCTACACTAATAACGGATTTTCGGCCAAGAGGCGTTCTTGAGACGACTCCGCGGAAGTCGGCCAGGTACCGAGGGCGCGTAGTCAAGGCGTTACACGCTGCGCGCCTGGCTGTCTATCCTTCCCACGTCCACAGTTCAATCGCGCCTAGCGGCGGCCGTCAGTGCAGCGGTATCCGAAAAAGGTTGCGCAGCGAACGCTCTTCCGTGAACACGTAAGTCGAGGGGTCGGGCCCAGGAGACACGTACTCCTGCGGAATCTCCCGCGTGCCCGGCAATTTGGCTTGGCCGATCCCGCTGGCGGGCAAATCCGGCAACTGCCGTCCTGGCGGGATCGGGATTACAAGTGTCTTGGCGTTAAACGAGATATACATGAATCTCCCGTCGGGCGACCATTGCGCCTCACACATCGCCGCACAGAGTTTTCGCGGCGGGCCGCCACGAACCGGTAGCGCTAACGTATCGGGCAACGAACCCGGAGAAGGCTGCACCACGCTTGCGATAATCCACTCGCCATCGGGAGAAACGGCGTGCAGGGTTACAACCGGCGTTTTGAATATTCGCTGGAGCCCGCGGCCGTTCTTCTCGATGCGAAAGACGAAGTTCTGCTTTTCCCCCAGCCCCCGGAAAATCAACTCTCCAGGGGCGCCAAAAAAGACCTGATCGCCGGCGCGGGCAATCAGCCGGGGAGGCGAGCGGCCGTCGAGAGAAGCTAGCCAGATCTCGGGGACCGCATCTCTATTTCCTCTGACGAAGACGATCTCCTTGCAGTCATGCGAGATTTGATAGGACCTGACAGGTACCTCAGGAAACTGGCGCTCCGCCTTCCGCGAAGCTAGATCCATGGAATACAATTCATTCCTGGGTGGACCGGAACTGCTCTCCAGCAGATAATAGGCGCGTTTTCCATCCGCGGAAAGCTGTGGATCTTTAGCAAAACCTTCGAGGGTAAGAGAGCGATCTCCGCTCGGGTGGTGGATCCATATCGCGCTCTGGTCGACTCCGATCGAAGTGACCAATGAGCTGCCGTCGGGTGCGACTGCGATGCCCTGCTCGTCAGTTGCGCCGAATGTAATCTGCTGAGGTGTTCCGTCAGGGAACCGTTGACGCCAAAGATGCATGCCGTTTTCGACATAGGCGCTGAAGTACATCCACTTTCCGTCCGGAGACCAGCCCGCCGAGGTGCAGATTCCCTTTGGGCCAATCTGACGGCCGGGTGAACTTCCGTCAAACGGCACCAGGCGGCAGGGTTCGAAGTGGTCAGCCGCTGTCATCTCAACGACCAGGACCGATTTGTGGTCCGGAGATAAGTAAGAGTAGTGCGCCTTCCCGCGTTCGTGGACCGGAAAGTAAATCTCCCGCGACTCCGCGCCCGTATCGGTGGCCGTCACAATTCCCATATGCACGCCGCCTCCCTTGATCTTGGAAAACAGCATGCGATGGTCATCGATCCAGGAGAGCCCGGAAGCGTTTGGCAGAAACCGGGTAGGCTGGCCACCGGCCACCGGAACCGTCACGGTGTCCCAGTAAATAGAATTGTTCACGCGCAGCCATTGCGTATATGCGACTCGTGAGCCATCGGGCGAAAATACGGGGGCGTACTTGATTTCGGGACTGTTGCTCAACTGCACGGCATCGCCGTTAGGGAGCGCCTTTACGTAAATCTGACCGGTGCTAAAGAATGCCTTTCCGCCGCGAATGAAGGTTACCATTCGGCCATCGGGTGACAAGCTAGGCGCAACTGCCGCGTCGCTGAAGTTGGTAAGTTGCTCATATTCGGCGGGATTGGTGACCGGTGTTTGCGGGGAAGAGAACCAGCGCGCTGCGGCAACAACCATTACGAGCAGAAGAGCAACCAGGGTCGCCAGCAAATATCGGCGGCGTGCAGGCAGAGCTTCCTGGCTACCACGCTGGGCGCGAACCAGATCCGCGTGCAAATCGGAGGCTGTCTGATAGCGCCGGTTCGGGTCTTTTTCGAGCGCTCTCATGATGATTCGCTCCAACTCCGGCGCCAGTTCAGGATTCAATTCGCGGGGCGGCCTAGGGTCGTCGCGCAGCAATGCGTCGCTGATGCAGGTCGCACTGGACCCGGCAAATGGCGGCCGCCCAGTGGCCATTTCATACAGCACAACGCCCAAGGAGAACAAGTCCGTGCGCGCGTCCACCTCGGTTCCTCGCGCTTGCTCGGGAGACATATAGGAAACCGTGCCAAGTACACCGCCGGGTTGGGTCAGAGCATCGTCTTGCTGTGGAGCTTGCTGCGCAGCGCCTACCAAATCGGATTCTGAAAGCCGAACCGTCTTGGCGAGACCGAAGTCGAGAATCTTGACGATTCCCTTGCTGGTCACGAAGATGTTTCCCGGTTTGATGTCGCGGTGTACGATGCCGCGGGAATGAGCGGCGTCGAGGCCATCGCTCACGGGAATGGCGATGGAGCACAATTCCTGGTTGGAGAAGCGGCCCAAAGCAATCCGCTCTTTCAAGGTCTGGCCTTCGAGTAACTCCATGACGAAGTAATTGGGACCTACATCGAAGAGCGTGCAGATATGCGGGTGGTTGAGTGTGGAAATCGCCTGGGCTTCCCAATGGAAGCGTTCACTGTAACGTTCCGCCGCAATCTTGATAGCAACCACGCGGCCCAAGCGCGTATCCAGAGCGCGATACACGGTGCCCATTCCGCCGGCGCCGATGGAAGATTCGATTTTGTAGGGGCCGAGCTGCGCCCCCGGGTCTAAGAGGGTCTGTGTGGGGACATCCAGAACGACATCCGCCGGCCGGTCGAGTATCTCGCCGGTGGATGCGAGCGCGAGCATTCGCTCCACGCGGGAGCGGATTTCCGGATCGGTGCATTCCAAGAGAGCCGCGCGGTCGTTGGGCCCGGATTTCTGGGCCGCGTGATACAGATCCTCGATCTGGCGCCATTGCTTCGGGGTCATGAATCGCCGCGCTAGGTACGTGCTTTCGTTGGCTGTCTTAGATTATAGTGGCCCGGCAAGGTCCGTCGTTTCAGTGTTCTATACTGTAACGAAACCGATGGCGAACTCGTCGATCGCCGATATCACGCAGCTTCTGCGGGCCTGGGCGGACGGCGATTCCCAAGCGCTGCAACAATTGACTCCGCGCGTGTATCGCGAACTACGCCGCGTGGCCGCTCACTTGTTGCAAAATGAGCGCCCTGGCTACAGCCTGCAAAGCACGGACTTGGTTCACGAGGTATACCTGCGGCTGGTGAACGCGCGTGAGGTGGACTGGCAGCATCGGGCGCACTTTTTTGCCATCGCAGCCACGCTGATGCGCCGAATTCTGTTGGATCGGGCCCGCCGGAAAGCCGCGGAGAAGCGCGGCGGCAAAGCAGGGCCTTTGGACCTCACCCAGACGCTGGATGTGGCTCAGGCGCAAGCTCGCGAACTGGTAGCGCTCGACGACGCGCTGGATACTTTGGCCGAAGTAGACCCACGTAAGGCCCGAATCGTGGAATTACGCTTCTTCGGAGGTTTGAGCGTAAAGGAGACCGCGGAAGTAGTAAGAGTCTCTTCCGATACGGTGATGCGGGATTGGAAGCTGGCCCGGGCATGGCTGTTGACTGAGCTGAGTTAGTCCCGAGCCTAGGCCTCCTAAAATGTTTTCGCGGTCGATGCCAGTTTCTCGTTTCAGATTGCGCCTTGTGGATTGTACGCAGGATTCACCTGCGCCAGAAAGAGGAACTTTATGAAAACAATCTCTCCAGCGATTACCATGACTCTCGCAGTGGGGATCCTGGTTACCATGTTTGGCTCTCAGGCAGTGGCGGGTTGCGGAGATCTTTCCAGCTTGCAAGGGCCATTCCGTATGGCGAGTACGCAAGTCCAGGCCAAAGCGTTAGCGGCACAGACAGCCGACGTCAAGCCTGACCAACGAGGCGGTACGCAGGGCGCCAGCATCGTTGGCATGTGGCAATTCCAGTTGATCTCGAAAGGGAATGAGAGTCATAATCCTCCCATTCCGGACGGAGCTCTGCTCGATTTTGGATTTACTCACTGGCACAGCGACGGAACCGAGTTGATCGAGTCGGGCGGACATTCGCCGGCGTCTTCGAACTTTTGCCTGGGAGTGTGGGGGCAAACGGGGTTCCTGGCGTATGAGATCAACCACTTTCCTATCGCCTATGACCCCACCACGGGCCAAATCGCAAACTATATTAACCTCCGCGAGCAGGTCACACTCTCCCCGAGCGGCGATAGTTTTTCGGGCACATTGACGGAGGATGTCTACGATCCGATGGGGAAGCACCTGGATTCCGTAGCCGGAACGGTTGTGGCATCGCGCATCACATTGGATTCAACGATTCCGGGGGCGATTCCCGACAAACCCTGAAACGGGAGAGACGAAGGCCGGCACGCGCCAAACACGCAGAATTATTGCCTGGGTGTTTGGAGCTAGCCAGCGGAAGCCACCTCGACCACATCGCGGGAAACGTAACAGCAACCCGCATCACCGTGGATTCGACACTCCCCTGAGCAGGCATTCCAGGCTCAATTGACTAACGGGTCGGGCGCGCTTTTTGCGCGCCCTCGAGTTTTGTACATTTCTGAACCATGTTGACACCATGTCAAACCCCGAACGTTAGTGGGGAGACCTGGCGCCGATCCCCTCACTGACGTTCGGGGCTAGACGGAGGCCCTGCTTGATCAATGAGTCATTAACACTTCGCGAGTGCGAAAGCCAACTCAGAAGAACTTCAGCAGCATCTGCTTCCACCACGGCCAATCGTGCCCGGTGCCGTCGCGCCATACCTCGAGCCAATGGGGGAGGCCTTTTGCCGACATCACGGCCGACAACCGTTCATCGTCGTTGAGGCAGATGTCGAACTCGCCGGTAGCTAACACTAGTTTCTGGCCGCGAATGCAGTCCAGTTACCAGTTCAAAGCAACAGCTGAAAATGATGGCACTATGCCGAAACTTCTATTTGCTCGACCAGAGGCGTTGGTTCAGGAACCGGATCACCGTTCAAGCGCATGCCTTCGATGTGGAACTCGATTGCCCCCCGGATCAGTTGACGCGTTTCTTCCAGTGTCGAGGCGGCCGCAACGCAACCTGGAAGGTCAGGGACATGCGCACTGAAGCCAGTGGCGGTCGTTTCAATGAAAACGGTATACTTGCTCATTTCAGCCCCGCCTGTTTCAGTATAGACTGCTGGTCTTCGGGTCCAAATCAGCCGACGGATGACCTGCGATTGTCACGATTCCAGGTTTTGCCGGGTGACGATACTGCCTGTGACTGCCGCGCGTACGGACTAGCTTCCAACCGTCTAATTCAATGCGCCTGATCGCGTCCCGAACTTTCATTCCAAACTATTGTGACAATTCCGGGGAACTCCGAGAAGGGAGAGGTGGTGTTCGTCTTGGCGCCCTCACTCTAGCCCCTTGCCGGCCCCCATTATGCACGGCGTCGCCGGGGCCGATGCGAATAAGGCGCAAACGCCCCAAAGGCCCGGGGTTGTGAGCAATTGGTAGCGCTAACGGACTCCAAGAGGCCAACTAGCGGGCCGCGGCGCGACGAGGAGAATAGTCGGCAGTCCCTCAATGCGTCTGCTGGGCAGGTTAACCTGCGGCCTAACAGCTTGGAAGCGCTAACCGGAAATTAGAAGAACTTCAGCAGCATCTGCTTCCACCACGGCCAATCGTGCCCGGTTCCGTCGCGCCAGACGTCGAGCCAATAGGGGAGGCCTTTTGCCGACATCGCGGCCGCCAAACGCTCATTGTCGTTCAGGCAAATGTCGAACTCGCCGGTGGCTAACACTAGTTTCTGGCCGCGAATGCGCTCAAGTTGCGAGTGATCGTGCATGTTAGGAATGTATTCGAAAGGGCTGTTGAAATAGACGTCGTCGTCGTGATAGCCGTCGACAAACTGCCGCATATCGTAGCCGCCACCCATGCTCACCGAGCCGTTTACCAAGTCGGGATGGCGCAGGGCGAAGTTGATGCAGTGATAGCCGCCGAAACTGCAACCCGTGGTGGTCAACGGATGGGCGTTGTTGCGCGAACGGATGTAGGGGACGAATTCGGAGGCGACGTAGTGGTCATACTGGCTGTGCCGGCGGGCGCGCAGGCTGGGATGAACGGCCTTGTTGTACCAACTTTCCTCATCCACGCTGTCGACACAGAACACCTGGTACTGTCCGCTGTCGATCTTGTGCGCAAACGTCGCGATCATCCCGAAGTCTTCATATTGATAGAAGCGGCCCATACTGGTGGGAAACACGATGATGGGCAATCCGCCGTGACCGTAAACCAGAAATTCCATGTCGCGCCCGAGGGCGCTGCTGTGCCATTTGTGATATTCGCGATTCATAGTTTGAAGAGAGCCCGCAGACGCTTGGTTTGCACCCGGCTGACTGGGATTTCGGTATTGCGCTTATCATCCATCCGCAGTTGGAAGCTGGATTTGAACCACGGAATTACTTCCTTGATGCGATTGATGTTGATGAGAAAAGAACGGTGCACCCGCCAGAAAATATCCGGGTCGAGATTGGACTGCAGTTCTTCAATCGTGCGGTAATTGGATTCGCCTTCGACGTGAGAGGCTACTACCGTGATCAGGCCGTCGTCGATGGTGGCGTAGATCAAATCCTGCGCGTCCACGATGAGGTTGCGGTTGTTGCTGCGGACCAGAAGCTTGGTGCGCTGCGGGGCGCCAGATTTCGGCGCCGGCGCAGGAGCCACTTCTTTGACCGGCTTGTCGTGAACCGCCTTCCGGGCGCGCTCCAGCGTGACGGCCAGACGATCCTTTTCAATCGGCTTGAGAAGATAGTCCAGCGCTTCCAAGCGGAAGGCTTCGAGCGCATACTGATCGAAGGCGGTGGCCAGGACAAAATAGGGCAAGGGAAAGTTCTTTTCGCGCAGTTTCCGGATGACGCCGAGACCGTCCAGCCCCGGCATCTGGACATCGAGAAAGGCGATGTCCGGCTCCAGATCCTCGATCAGTTTGACCGCCTCAATGCCGTTGCGCGCGGTGGCCAGCAACTCCAGGTCGGGGAACTCTTTCAGCAAATAGCTGAGTTCCTCGCACGCGAGCTGCTCATCATCCACGATGACGGCGGTGATGGTCGCGGTGGCACGGTCGTTCATCAAATTCATAGTATAACGATCCTTTCCCAGTACAATTGAAGAGAGCACAATGAGCGACCAGCGAAGATAGCAAAAATGAGCGACCAGGAAATGAGCGACAAGGAATTAGACGAAGTACGAGAGAAGGACACGGACGAGGCGGACGTCAGCGAGAACGACTTTCCGATTCCACCGCCGACCTTCGAGTTTCTCACGTTGTCCATCAAGACCCAGACGGAGATGTCTCTGGGGCTATATCATTTCGGTGAAGAGAAAGACCGGCCCAAGCCCAATCTGCGGGTAGCGCAACACAGCATCGATGTGCTGGCGATGCTGGCGGAGAAAACGAAGGGCAACCTCAGTATCGAGGAGCAGCGGCTGATAGAAAACTCGCTGACGGAGTTGCGATTCCGGTACGTTCAGGTTGCCAAGGACGTGGCGGCGCGGCAACAGCAGCAGGCCGAAAAATAAATGTCCACGGTCACGGTGGGGATCACCGTGCTCGGTTCGGGCACCAGCGTCGGAGTGCCGACCATTGGCTGTCACTGCGCGGTATGCACTTCCGAAGATCCGCGGGATCAGCGGTTGCGTCCGTCGATCCTGGTGAGCTTCGGCGAGCGGAACGTCCTGATCGACACCACGCCAGACTTCCGGCAACAGGCCTTACGGGCGCGCATTGAGCGGGTTGACGCCGTTCTATTCACGCACGCGCACGCCGATCACATTCTGGGGCTGGACGATATCCGCCCGTTCAACTTCCGGCAAGGCGGCACGATTCCCATTTACGGCTCGGCCGACACGCTGCACAACATTCATCAGACGTTCCGCTATATCTTCCTGGAAGAGAAGTCGGAGTCCTCGCGGCCGCGCCTGGTTTCGCACAGTTTCGACGGCAAGGACTTCGAACTTTTCGGCTTGCGCTTCCGACCCATCCGGCTGGCGCACGGAAAAGGCACGGTGCACGGCTTCCGCTTTGGAGACGCGGCGTATCTCACCGACCACAGCGACATCCCGCCGGAATCGCTGGAGCAACTGTGCGGGCTGGACATTCTGTTTCTCGACGCGCTCCGGCACCGGCCGCATCCCACGCACTCCACCATCGAGAAATCGCTGACGACTGTGGCGCAACTGTCGCCGCGGCGGGCTTTCTTCACGCACATCTGCCACGATCTAGGGCACGCTCGCACGGAAGAGACGCTGCCTCCGCATGTGCGGCTGGCGTATGACGGCCTGCAGCTAATGAGTGAGGCGACGCTGACATGATCTGGCGGGAAATTGAAAAACTGCCTCGGGATTTTGGTCCATCGGCGGTAACCATTGGCAATTTCGACGGAGTTCACGCCGGCCACCGGAAAATTATGCTGCGCCTGGTGGCGGTGGCGCGCGAGCACGGCTGGACGTCATGCGTGCTGACGTTTGAGCCGCATCCCATGGTGCTGGTGGCGCCGGCGCGGGCTCCGAAATTAATCACGACGCTCGATCAGCGTTGCGCGCTGATGGAAGATCTGGGCGTCGAACAGATTTTGATTTTGCCGTTCACCCAGGAGATCGCCCGGCTGACGCCGGAGGAGTTCGTGCAACAGACGCTAGTAGACCGATTGCATGCGCGGGCCGTGCTGGTGGGGGAGAACTTTCGCTTTGGACACCGCGCGGCCGGAAACACATCGGTTTTGGCGCAATTGGGCGAAAAATACGGTTACATTACTGAAGTAATTCCCGCGGTTGAGGCGCGGCATTGCACGGTTTCGAGCACCGAAGTCCGGCGCCGGCTAGAGAGCGGGGATGTATCGGCGGTCAATCGCCTGCTCTGCCGGCCGTATTCGCTCGAAGGGCATGTAGTGCGGGGCCATGGAGTGGGCAGCCGGCAGACCGTGCCCACCTTGAATCTGGCAACCTCCGCCGAACTGCTGCCGGCGCGCGGCGTGTATATCACTCGGACTTACGATTTGAATTCTCCGCGCGAGTGGCCGTCGATTTCCAACATCGGTTACCGGCCGACGTTTGGAGGCGGGGAAGACCAACTGAGCATCGAGACATTCTTGCTGGCGCAACTGGACGGCGGGGGTCCGGAAGAGATCCGGGTAGAGTTTCTCCGGCGAGTGAGAGAAGAACGTAAATTCGAATCGCCGGAGGCCCTGAAGCAACAGATACTGCGGGACGTGGGACGCGCGCAGACGTACTTCCGGCGAGTAAAGACGCATTGAGTCTCGCCGCTGTGGGGCGCGTTATCAACTGTTCTTCACCTGCGGCCCATTGTTAATCGCCTGCCCTGCCCTGCGAGCAGCAACGCTAAAGCAACAGCGGGAACCACGCTGGATGTCGTCCGCTCCCTGACGGTCGCGGCTCGGAATCGGCTAAAGCGCAAGTGGTTTATGCGCATGTTCAGCATGCGGACTCACTACTCCACCTGGGCGGTTTTGATGAAATCGAGTTGGGGAAACTCCCGCTCCAAGTAGGAGTTGCCTTGCATCTCGATACGCGGTTGCTGGGGCGCCTCGCCGTAACCGCCGTACAGGCCGTCGACAATCTCCATGCCTTCGACGACCTGTCCAAACGGGGCGAAGCCCTGGCCATCGAGCGACTGATTATTTCCCAGATTGATGAACAGTTGCGTGGTGCGAGTGTTGGGACCGCGGGTCGCGAAGGTGATCGTTCCACGAGTATTTCCCTGACGGACCGGGTCGTCATCGATGGCCCGCTCGCGCCACTTGGCTTCGACTTGCGGATCCTTATTGATACCGAACTGCACAACGAAGCCTTTGGCGATGCGGAAGAAGCGCGCGTCGTCGAAGAAGCCGGCTTTGACCAGTTCATAAAAGCGGTC
>DATFZA010000601.1:0-2556 GCA_035314765.1 Bryobacteraceae bacterium | reverse complement strand
GTGTCGGTGGCTTCGGACACAAGAAGTCCAAGGCAATCGTGGCTGTGGATGCCCGCCTCGTGAACATCGATACCGCCGAGATCATGGGTGTGGCGTCCGGTAAGGGCGAGTCAAGCCGCGAGAGCACGTCGTTACTCGGTGGCGGCGGCAACTGGCATGGATGGGGAGGCGGCGCGGTCGATTTCGGCAGCAGCGACTTCCAGAACACCATCCTGGGCGAAGCGGTCAACGCGGCCGTCAAACAGATGAGCGGCGAGCTGATTGCCGACAACGGCAAGCTGGTAGCCCGCACAGTGCATGTCGAGGGCTTGGTAGCAGCGGTGGACGGCGGGCAGATCGTGCTGAACGTCGGCGGCAAGGCCGGCCTGAAGGTCGGCGACCAGCTAACCGTCGAGCGCGTAACCAAGGAGATCAAGGACCCATCGACCGGGCAGGTGATTCGCCGCATGTCATCGCCGGTGGGCGTGATTCGGCTTACAGATGTGGATGACGTTTCCGCCGTTGGCACGGCAGTCTCGGGTGCGGGCTTCAAGGTCGGCGACGCCTGCAAGACGGTAACCCAATAACGGCGATTGATCCGGATTAACCAAAGGGCGTGGAGCCATCCGCGCCCTTTCTGTTTTTGGACATTCACAGCGAAGAAGCGTCTCGAATCGCTGGGTGCCCCAGGTTCGCGCCCGTCCATTGGGCGCTAACCTGGGATGCGGGTATCTTCGATCGCCTCTCTCACCTGTTCCACCGCCCACCGCACTTCTTCCCCCGTGATGACGGCAGGCGGCGCGATCATCACATGGTCGCCGCGCTTGCCGTCCGCGCAACCCTGCATGGGATAGAGCATCACGCCGCGTTTCATCGCGCATTCGTTGACGCGCGTGGCGAACTTCTTTTCCGCCGGATAAGGATCCTTGGTTCGCTTGTCGGCAACAAACTCCACCGCCCACAACAATCCCAGCCCGCGCACATCTCCGACACAGTCCAGCTTCCACAACTGCTGTAACTCGTCTCGCAGAACTGACGCAACGCTTCCGCTGACACCAGAATCAGCCGCTTCAACTAACCGGCTCTCCAGCAGTCGCTTCAGCACAGCGCGGCCCGCCGCTACGCAAACCGGATGTCCGTTATAGGTGAATCCGTGCAGCAGCGTCCCGCTACCGTTGGCGATGGCGTCGACCACGGGCCGCTGGGCGATAACGGCGCCGAGCGGCACGTAGCCGCTGGAAATGCCCTTGCCGGCGGCGATAAGATCGGGCGCCACCTCAAAGTGGTCCATGGCGAAGCGGCGTCCGGTGCGGCCGAATCCGGTCATAACCTCGTCCGCGATGAGCAGAACCTCCTGCTCCCGGCATATTTCGGCAACACGCTTCACATAGGAAGGCGGAGGCGCGGCCGCTCCCAGTGTAGCTCCACTGACCGGCTCCATGATGAACGCCGCAGCCGTGCCACGGGTTTCTGCGATCGCCTGCTCCACCTCGGCGGCATACTTCAGCCCGCACTCGGCGCATCCGTTACCGCAATCGTAAGGACACCGGTAGCAGTACGGAATCCCCGCCTTGGGAAACTCGCGCAGCATCGGCAAATAAATCGAGCGTCGCGCCTCATTACCGCTCACCGCCACGGCCCCCAACGTTGCTCCGTGATAGCTCTGCCGGCGGCTGACCACTTGGTAGCGCTCCGCGTGTCCGCTTTCCACCTGGTACTGGCGCGCTAGCTTCAGCGCGCTCTCCACTGACTCCGAGCCTCCGCTGGTGAAGAACACGGCGCCGTCCCGAAACGCAGGACCCGCAAAGTCCAACAGCTCCTGCGCAAATTGTTCGGCTACATCGGTGGTGAAATTGCTCGAATGCGCGAACTCAAGCTGCACCGCTTGCTCCGTCATGGCGCGAACAATACCAGCATCGCCGTGCCCGATGAAGTTCACGACCGCACTGGAGGCGAAATCGAGAAACTTGCGTCCCTCGGCGTCATATAACCACACGCCCTCCCCGCGAACCGCGACGGGATAGCTCTTGTTCAGCGAGCGGTGCAGCACTGCAGATCGACGCGCAGCTACGGCAGAATGGGTCTCTTTCTCCACGCGCGGATTATACCGACAAAGCCAGTGTGCTAATCTTGCCCGCTGATACCCGCACGAGGAAAATGATGACCCGGCAAGAACATAACTTTCAGATGGATTACATCGAGTTTCCCGCCATCGACATTGAGGCGACCAAGCGTTTCTACAATTCGGTTTTCGGCTGGAGCTTTACCGACTACGGCCCGAACTACACCAGCTTTCACGATGGCCGCTTGGCCGGCGGATTTACCATGAGCGCCAGGCCGGTCAAAGGTGGTCCGCTGGTCGTGCTCTACGCCAAGGCGTTGGAAGAGACGCAGAAGCAAGTGGTCGCAGCCGGCGGAAAAATCGTCATCGAGACCTTTGAGTTTCCCGGTGGTCGCCGCTTTCACTTTTCCGATCCCAACGGCAACGAACTTGCCGTCTGGAGCGAGTAGATTCGGTTTTGAAAGGTCACGGCTTTACCCGTGACGTATGACGCTGTAAATACGTCGCGGGCTTTA
>DATFZA010000600.1:0-5720 GCA_035314765.1 Bryobacteraceae bacterium | reverse complement strand
GGTCCCACCCGCGGCCATTCGCGCCCACGCCCCGAAGAAGCGCTGGGCCTCGATCATTTGACCCGGCCGGCGCTTCTCAAAAGAGTCCGGAATAACGCCGGGCCAAGCGAACAGGAAGAACGGCAAACCGGCCGCGGTCATCGGCCGGTGACGCAAAGCCAGCGCAACCATTTTCATTACATAGATCGCGCCGACGGATCCCGACAGCAAACGTACGGAGGGTGTCATGCTGCAACCACGGCAGCTCCCCGGCGGCCTGCCGCTTCGACGGAACCTGGACGATTGCAGTTATTGAACGTGTTCAAGTCCCAGTATGCTCGCAACCAGGCGTTCCGTCAAGATTTTTTTGAACGTGTTCATAATACAAGGACCCGATTTGGACCGTCACGAGGGCGGAAGGCAAGGATTGGCTGGGCGACGCCTGCGCCAGGAGTTTCAACGCTCTCTGCTTCCCGTCTGACCGCGAACGTCCGTGAGGGGATCGGCGACCCTCCCCTTCCCCTCACTGACGTTCGCGCGCGCTCCGCCGCCTTGAGTAAGCACTGGCTGTATTGAGAACCCACTAGCTCTATTGAGAACCCACTAAACGTTGCGCCCGGCGCTGGGCCCAGCGGGTCCCTATCTGATCGCCCGAACTGGAGGCCGGCGCCAAAAGCAGTTTGCCACGCCCGTGTGGATTCCAGGCAGAATGGCCGATAGGTTGTATAACGGCGAAACCTGCATGCCTGATCACTTCGTCCGGTTGAGATGCCTGAGTTGCAACCAGGAACTCGATGTCTACGATGACATGGAGCGGTTTTTTTGCGCCCACTGCGGTGCTGCGATCTTTATCGAACGGCGCGGGGGAGCCATCGCACTGCGGCCTGCGGACAAAATCGGCCCCGTGCCGTATCTCCAAGACCTATCGAGACAAAGCAACGAAATACGGGCTCGACGGACGATGCGGAAGAAGCAAGGCTTCACGGCCGGCGCTGCTCTCCTACTGACTGGCTATGTCATTGTCAGGCTCGGAATCGGTTATCTGTTCGGACTCGGTATGCTCCTGGCCGGCATCGTCGTCATCGGCTACGTGCGCCGCAAGGACAAGGCCGCACAGGTGGACGCGCGCATACTTCAGGCGAAAATCGATGCATTAAGCGGACGGACCGGGTAGCAGTCGTCGTCGGCCAGGTGATCGGTCTGAGCGATACTATCTGTATATGAAGTGTTGTGCCCTCGTCCTGGTTTGCGTGGCGCTCTGTCCGGCCGCCGATATTCCGCCTTCGGTGATCGAGGAGATCGTCGCCAAAGTCAACGGCGACATCATTACCCGCGGGGATCTGGTTCGCGCAAAGAAAGATATGGAGGACGCGCTCAAAGCGGAAGGCGCGCCCGCGATTACCGTCGAAAACGCCATGAAAGAGCGCGAGCCCGATATCTTCCGGGACCGGATCGATCGCATTCTGCTGATTAGCAAGGCCAAGGATCTGAACATCAGTGTCGACAACGAACTCACCAAATATCTGGCCGATCTGCAGCGCGAATCGAAATTGGCCGACCCGGAAAAGTTCCAGGATTATGTCCGGCAGCAAACCGGGATGCCGTTTGAAGATTTCAAGTCCGAGACCAAAAACACCATGCTCACGCGGCGCGTGATCCAACAGGAGGTCTCGGGCAAGATGAAGACCGATAAGGCCGCCGAACAGAAATATTACGAAGAGCACAAGAGCGAGTTCATGCGCGACGATAAGGTCTACCTGCGCGAAATACTGGTCTCCACCGCGGGAAAAGACGCCGGCGGAACAGCAGCCTCCGAAAAGAAAGCCAAGGATCTGACAAGCCGCGCCCGCAAAGGAGAACGCTTCCCGGAAATGGCCCGCGATAACTCCGACGCGATCACCGCCAAAAACTACGGCGAACTCGGGGGCTTCAAGAAGGGCGACCTTTCCAAGTCCATTGAGGACCAGATCTGGGACAAACCCCGCGGCTATGTCACCGACCCGATCAAGGTCGACGCGGGGTTTCTGATCATCAAAGTGGACGAGCACCAGAAGGCGGGCCAGGCCGATTTCGTTGAAGTGGAGACTCAGATTGCCGACCGGCTGCTGGAGCCGAAACTAAACCCTGAAGTTCGAATATTCCTGACCAAGTTGCGCCAGGAGGCCTTTATCCAGATCAAGCCGGGCTACGTCGACACCGGCGCCGCTCCGGGCAAAGATACCACCTGGTCCGATCCCGCGACGCTCAAGCCGGAGACCGTCACCAAGGCGGAGGTGGTGACCAAGGCCCGCCGCAAGAAGTTGCTTTGGGTGGTTCCCGTTCCCGGCACTAAAGCCGCGGATACGAGTTCCTCCAAATAGCACCGGACTCAATGAAGTCACCCTATATTAGTGAACTGCTGCCGAACCAGGTAATCACGACGACGTTTCTGGTGCAACTGAAAGACGTGCGCCAGAAGAAAACAGGCGAGCCCTATCTTTCACTCACCCTGGTTGACCGTACCGGCGAAATCGACGCCAAGATGTGGGACAACGTCGGTGAAGTGATGGATACCTTCGACCGCGACGATTTCATCAAGGTCAAAGGGCTGTTGCAGATCTATCAGAACCGGCCGCAATTCACGGTTCATAAAATGATGCGAATCGACGAGCGCGAGGTCGATTTCGCCGATTACTTTCCAGCATCGGAACGCGATCCGATGCAGATGTTCGCCGAGCTGCGGCAAATTGTCTCCACCGTACAGAACATCCATCTGCGGCGTTTGCTGGACGCCTTCTTGAACGATGAGCCGCTGGCCAAACTATACCGTAGCGCGCCCGCCGCCAAGAGCGTGCATCATGCTTACCTGGGCGGCCTGATCGAGCATGTCCTGTCGTTGTGCCACCTCTGCCAGGCGATGGCGAAGCACTATCCATTCGTCGATTTGGATCTCTTGCTCGCCGCCGCCGTGCTTCACGACATTGGCAAAACACAGGAACTGGTCTATGACCGCAGCTTCGGTTACTCCTCGGAAGGCCAATTGCTGGGACACATCGTCATTGGCCTGCGCATGGTGAACGAGAAGATCGCGGCTCAACCCGATTTTCCGCCGAAAATCCGAACTCTGCTGGAGCACCTGATCGTCAGCCATCATGGGGAACTGGAGTTTGGCTCACCCAAGGTTCCGTTGTTCCCGGAAGCGATGCTTTTCCACCATATGGATAACCTGGATTCCAAGATGGAGTGCATGCGCGCCATGATCGCCAAGGATCGGCACGTCGATGGCTGCTGGACCGGTTGGAATGGCGCTTTGGAGCGTATCGTTCTCAAGAAAGCCAAGTATCTGGAGGAAGAAACGCCGCTGCCGTCGCAAGACGATATGACCCAACCCGCGGCCGTGCAACACGACGCGGCGCCACCGCTAGCCGCCGCAGTCCCGCAACCAGTCCCGCAAGCCGCGCCGCCACAAGCCCCTCAGCCGCAACCCGCTCCGGCGCCGCAACCCGCGCCACCACAACAAGCCGCGCCACTACAACCCACTCCGGCGCCTGGGCTCGTAAAGCCGGCCGAGACCAGGCACCAGGTCTCCCTCTTCGCCGAAAAGCTGCAACAAGTCTGGAAGCACAACGAATAGAACGGGGATGTGCTAATCTAATTAAGGAAGTTAGACATTCGCAACACCCGCCTAGTTTTTGCCGGCTCGCTGATCTCCCCTTCCCTTATAAACTGAATGAACGATTTTTCTGAACTACCCCTTTCGATTGCTGTGAAAAGCAATCTTACCCGCCACGGATTCGTACAACCGACCGCCGTCCAGGCGCAAGCGATACCGCCCGCTCTTGCGGGCCGGGACGTCCTGGCGACCGCGCAGACCGGCACTGGCAAAACCCTTGCCTTTGTACTCCCGTTGCTCGAATCCTTGTTGGCCGCCCGCCGCGCCGGCATTTACGGGCTGATTCTCAGCCCCACGCGCGAACTCGCGATCCAGATACACGAAACTTTTGAGAAAATGGCGGCCGGCACGGGCTTGCGCGCCGCCGTCGTTGTGGGCGGCATGAACGAGCAGACACAGCTCCGCGCGGTTCGCGGCGGCGCGAGCGTCGTGATCGCCACGCCCGGACGGCTGTGCGATTTTCTCGACCGCAAGCTGGTAAAGCTGGGCGGCACGGGAATGCTCATCCTGGATGAAGCCGATCGCATGCTCGATATGGGCTTTCTTCCGAGCATCCGGCGAATTCTATCGGAAGTACCCGAGGCCCGCCAGACTCTCTGCTTCTCCGCCACGATTGAACCATCCGTGGCTCACCTGATTGACGGCCATATGAACAATCCCGTGCGTATCGGGATCGATGTCCGCTCGGCGCCCGTCGCGAAAGTCGACCTCAATGTTTACGAAGTGGAACAGACTGGCAAGCTCGGGCTGCTGCGCACGATACTGACCGATGAACCCGGCTCGGTTCTGGTTTTCGTCCGGACGAAACATGGCGCCGACCGGCTGGCGAAGAACCTGTCCGCGCTCGGCCTGCATGCGGCCCGGATTCACGGAGACCGGACGCAGAATCAACGCAACCAGGCGCTGGCGGGCTTCCAAAAAGGCGACTACCGCGTTCTGGTGGCCACCGATGTCGCCGCGCGCGGCATTCACGTAGATGCCATTGCTCATGTGATCAACTACGATCTGCCGCAGGCTCCCGAGGATTTCATCCATCGCGTGGGCCGCACCGGCCGCGCGGGCGCGGCTGGTATCGCTTCCACGTTCGCCACCCATTCCGAACGGGGCGAGATCGGGAGGATCGAGAAGACTTTGAAAGTGCGCCTGGAGCGCCGCTCGGTGCCGGCTGCTGCCGCGGAAAAAGTGGTGATCTTGCCGGTGAAGACGGCGGTTTATCAGCCGGACCGCAATCGCCGCGTCAGCGGCAGACGCTAGTTTACTTCTTGCCGAGCACGCCTTCAAGGGTCTTGGCGGCAAGCACTTTCTTGGCCCACCGTGGGGCGTCGGACAATTTGGCAGTGGCCAGGCGCTCTTCCGCCCATTTGGGCAACTCACCAAACTTGGTCTCCAGTTGTATCCGGATAATGCTCGCCTGCCCGTCCCGTATTAGGTCTCTGAGGATTTCGTTCTTGGCAATGTCTATCGTTCCGCCCATAGTCTTCAACTCCATTGTGAGCTTTCCGGTTAGGCGACGCAACCCGCAAAGCAACACCAACTGGGCCAGTACTCGCTCCCGTTCCAGAACGTTCAGCCTGTTCGCGCGCCGGATGATTTCTACCACGCGATCCGGTCCGCCGTTGGCCAGCATCGCAAGCACAAGATCGCCCGGCCGCCCGCTTGCGAGCAGCGTTTCGGACTCCAGCGTTCGAATATCGATGAGCCTGTACGCGATTCTCGTTTCGCCGAGGTCTATGCCGGCCGGCATCCGCATCTTCGCCAGTCCGATGTACAGAACCACCTGCCGAACGCGGCGACGGTACCTGTGACCGAGCAAAACGCAGTAGATTCCCGCGCGGTATGCAATGTCCTGGTCGTTAGTGCTCTGAAACTCAATGTGGAGGATCGTTTCGTCGGCGAGCAGCAGCACCAGGTCCGCGCGCCGCTCCAGGACTTTAGCCAAATCGACGTTGAGGAACGCCTTGATCTTTACGCCGCCGGTCAACTGGTCGAGCAGGCTTGGATGATCCTTCTGGAATAGATCCTTCACCACCGCGTCGTACTTGGTGAAACCGTCGTTCATATTGTCTGCCACAGCGCCTCGGCTCTTTCT
>DATFZA010000599.1:0-15218 GCA_035314765.1 Bryobacteraceae bacterium | reverse complement strand
AAAGTATTGCACAGGATAGACCTAAAGACCATGTAGCACGGTACTATACGGTACTATTTGGTGCGTTGAATCCGTCGGCCTGGTTCAAATTATCGTCGGAGCGCGCAGAAGGATGAATAGAAACCGGCGAGTTCGCGGCGGGAAATGGGGACACAACGGGCTCGATCCTGGGCTTCCTCAATCAAGATTGTCCCGGCGGTATCCGGGAATGCACGACCTTGGTGGCCTGGGCGTTAGACCTGGGCGGTTTTGATGCCGTGCGGGCTGTCGGCTGGAAACCTGGAAAACAGGCGGGCTGTCCCCATTCGGAAGGGCGTCCCCGTGCGGAACTGGATTTGATTGGGGAAAGGTCCGCACGGAGACTAGCTGCTTTGCTTATCTATACGTACGATCTCCATAAACGGTAGGTTCCCTAACTATAGAAATTCCTATCCCAGGCGTGGCGGCGTAAAATCTGTAGCGTCTCATCGGAGAGAGGACCTAGGTCAGATACGGCGACATTCGCTTCGGCATTCGCCACCCGGCGCATGCCGGGAATTACCGTCGTTAACGCTGGGTGGGACAAGCAAAAGCGTAGTGCTACTTCCGGCAACGGGCCAGCCGCAGATCCCAGATCTTTCTTCAACGCGTCCACATGCTCGACCACCTGCTTCTTCCGGTCGCCGCGGAAATATCTGGCGCGAAAATCTCCCGGCGCGAATTCCGACTGCTCAGTGATCGTGCCCGTCAAGCTGCCCTCATCCAGCGGCACTCGCGCCAGCACGCCAACGTTTAGCTCCTGGGTGAGAGGAAACAGGTGTTTCTCCGGAGTTTGATCGAAGATGTTGTAGATCACCTGCACCGCGTCTACCAACCCCGTGCGAATGACTTCCAACGCCGAATCGGGCTGATGGTCGTTGATCGAGATGCCGATGGCTCGAACCTTGCCGGAGCGTTTCAATTCCTCAAACGCGCGCCGCCACTCATCGCGGCCGATCCATTCCGGGTTCCAGACATGCAGTTGCTGCAGATCGATCGCATCTACGCCCAGATGGTGCAGGCTCTTGTCGGTGCAGCTAATAATGTAATCGTAGGGAAACACTTCCTCGATGCCGATGCCGGCGCGCGCCGGCCACAACAGATTCCGCGGGGGCACTTTCGTGGCTACGTAAATTCGCCGGCCAGCGTCCTTGACCACCTGGCCCACTAGTTTTTCGCTGTGGCCCGATCCATAGGCCAGCGCGGTGTCGATAAAGTTGAGCCCAAGATCGATCGCCCGGCGCAGGGCCCGGAGCGATTCGTCGTCGTTGCCTCCCTGCCACAGGTTCCCGCCGATGCCCCAAGCTCCATAGCCGATCTCACTAATCTCAAATCCGGTTTTTCCAAGTTTTCGATAACGCATCGCTTCCCATGGTGTCATAGCGCGGCGCCAAGCATCTTGCCAGGTTTTCGCGACGTCATTTCCGTAAGTGTCGTCAAATGAAATGTGGAGACGAAACACCGCGTCGTCATCTTAGGCGGTGGCTTTGGAGGCTTATACGCCGCCAAGTCGCTCAGACGCGCCCCGGTGGACTTGACTCTGGTCGACCGGCGGAACTTCCACTTGTTCCAGCCGCTGCTTTATCAGGTCGCCACCGGATCGCTCTCGCCGGGAGAAATAGCCTCACCGCTCCGCGCGGTCTTGCGCTCCCAGCGGAATACCCGGGTGCTGCTGGGGGAAGCGCTCGATCTGGACGTTCACCGCCGGGTCCTCAAGCTCGACGAAGATCAGGAACTCGGCTATGACACGCTGATCGTGGCAGCCGGGTCGCGCACATTTTATTTCGGTCACGAGGAATGGGAGAACGTCGCGCCCGGCCTAAAGACGATCGAAGAGGCAACCCAGATCCGCACCAAGATTCTTTTCGCCTTTGAAGCGGCGGAACGGGAACCGGATCTTCAGAAGCGAGACGCCTGGCTGACGTTTGCGGTAGTGGGGGCTGGCCCGACGGGAGTCGAGTTAGCCGGAGCGATGGCCGAGATCGCGCGCGAAACGTTGCGCCACGATTTTCGCTCTATCAAGCCCGAGCAGGCCCGCATCCTGCTGTTGGATGGCTCGCCGCGCGTGCTACCCGGTTACCCGGCGGACTTATCGAAGGCAGCGGAGCAGTCCCTCATCCGGCTCGGCGTTCATCCGCGGGTCGATGTTCGCGTCACCGCGGTCAGGGAATACGGCCTGCACGTCGAGGGACCGGGGGGCCCGGAGGAGATCCGGGCGAATACGATTATTTGGGCCGCTGGCGTGCGCGCTTCTGAGTTTGGCGAACGGCTGGCTCGGCAAACCGGGGCCAAACTCGACAGAAACGGCGCAGTGATCGTTAGCGCCGATTGCAGCCTGGAACATTACCCCGAGATTTTTGTGATCGGCGATCTCGCGCATTTTGAGCAAGACGGCAAGCCCCTGCCCGGCGTGGCGCAAGTGGCCATGCAGCAGGGACATTACGTGGCCCAGGTGATTCAGCGGCGGCTCGACAAGAACTCTGGTAGCCAGCCGCCACCCAAGCCGTTCCATTATTTCGACAAAGGCAGTCTGGCCGTGATCGGGCGAGGCGCGGCGGTGGCGGAGCTGCGGAGCTGGCACGTCTCCGGTCTGCTGGCCTGGCTGATCTGGCTATTCATTCACCTCATGTACCTGGTCGAATTCTCCAACCGGGTGCTGGTGTTCGTTCACTGGGGGTTTCTGTATCTAACCTGGGACCGCGGCGCACGGCTGATTACCGGAGAATCTACTCATGCACACGATGCGGGTGCAGAATCTCAAAACCGCGATTCCGTCCGGTCGTGACAATGTGGCCTTGATACTTGAGCCGGCCGTTGATCGTTAACTGTTGTGGACTTTCAACCGGACAATCGAACAGCAGGACGTCATCGGTTTGCAAGTCCAGCAGTGCTTCAGCGCTGAGTTTGGGACCGTCCAGCCGTCCCTGCGCTTCGACCATACTATTCTTGATCAGGCGCAGAATGCGCGCCTGTTCCTCTTCGGTGGAATGGGTCTTGCGCACCGACCATTGCTGGTCGAATTTGTGGCGGAGCATCTTGACGATGATGGACGGAATGCCAATGTTCATCATGCCGGACAGGTCGCCTACGCGGACCTCCATGCTGACCGCGACTACTGCTTCGTTGGGCGCCAGAATCTGGAGCAGTTGTGGGTCGGTTTCGTAGGACTCAATCTTGAAATCGAGCGGCGTTACGGCCTGCCAAGCCGTCTTGAGGTCGCGCAGCGTGATCCGGAACATGCCGTCCAGAATGCTTTGCTCGATTTCCGTGATCTCCCGGCTGATCTTGAGCGCGGTTTTCTGCGATCCGCCCAGCAGCATTTCGAGAATGGGAAATATGAGGCCAGTGTTGACCTCCAACACCGCATTTCCTTCAAACGGCTTCATCCCGAGCGAAACCAGGCAACTGGGGGACGGCAGCGCCCGCGAGAACTCGATAAATGATAGTTGCTCCACCGAAACCAGGTTGACCACTACGTAGGCACGCAAATAAGCCGACAGACTGGAGCCCAACGAGCGGGCGAAGTTCTCGTGCAAGAGGTGGATGGAGCGAAGTTGGTCTTTGGCAATGCGATCCGGGCGGCGGAAATCATAGGGTTGCGCCCGCCGGGACGAATCTGCCTGTGCTTGGGTATTGTGAGCGTTGCGAAATACTTTGTCGATTTCTTCCTGGGAGAGGACGCGATCGCTCATCAGGTGTCCATCGACGGAGGTTCGCCTTTTCTTTAGGAAATATGGGGAAGAACCAGGGGACATGGGAACTGGCGGAGGCGTTTAGAACTGTTGAGAACCCCGCCGTAGGCTACTCGACTGCCCCACAATTCAGCCTTGGACTCGCCGGCTCTTGCCTTCCCAGTATTTTTCTTTTAGGACCATTTTGAGGATCTTGCCGGTGCCGGTCTTGGGCAGATCTTCGTCCCGGAACTCGATCATGCGGGGGAGTTTGAATTTGCCGAGCCGGGGCATCAGGAACTCCATGAGAGCTTCCGCCGTCAAGGACGATCCCGGCTTGCGAACCACCACCGCCACCGGCACTTCTCCCCACTTGTCATGCGGCGCCGGGACCACGGCGCACTCATAGACTTCCGGGTGCGCAAAGATGGCCTTCTCCACTTCAATGGACGAAATATTTTCTCCGCCGCTGATGATGATTTCTTTCTTGCGGTCGACAATGTGAATGAAGCCTTGTTCGTCCCAGACGGCCATGTCGCCGGTATGGAACCACTCGCCGGTCATCACGCTGGCGGTCACTTCGGGTTCCTTGAAGTAGCCTTCCATCACGTGATCGCCGGTGGCGATCACTTCACCAATGGTGTTGCCGTCTCGCGGAACATCGCGCATTTCGGAGTCGACCACGCGGACTTCGACGCCCAGAACCGGCCAACCGGCCGTGGCGCGCCGCGTTTGGCGATCTTCGTCAGAGGTGTACTCGAGGCCCGGTTTGTTGCGCGCGGATGAGAGCACCGGGCAAGTCTCGCTCAAGCCGTAACCGCCAAAGACTTTGCAGTGGAACAGACCCTCCAGGCGGGCGACCAGATCGGGCGAAGATGCCGCGCCGCCGAGCATGACGTTGCGCATACTCGAAAGATCGTAATCGTTGCGATCGGGCGCGTTGAGCAGCGAGTTGGCCATGGTGGGGACTACGCACATGTCGGTGGCCGCTTGTTCCTGAATCAGCTTGAAGACAAAAGTGGGCTCAAAACGCCGCACCATGACTTGTTTGGTGCCCATCATGGTTGACGCTTGCGGCCGGCCCCAGCCGTTGGCGTGAAACAGCGGAATGGTGTGCAGATCGACCATGCTCTCAACCAGCTCAAACATCGATGCGATGGACATGGCGTGCAGATAGAGGGTGCGGTGCGAGAGCGTGACGCCCTTGGGCGTGCCGGTGCTCCCGCTGGTGTAGAACAGCTCGGCGACGGAGTTTTCGTCGATGCCGAGAATGTCGGCGCGTTCGGGGTGGCCTTTGTCGACCAGTTCCTCATAGCTGTAGTCGGCGCTCGGAATCTTCGCGTCAATGGACACCCAGCGCGCGACCTCGGAGCACGCTTTGCGGAGCTGGCCGATGGTGTCCGCAAAATCGTTCTCGAAGATCACCATCCGCGCGCCCGAGTGGTTAAGAATATTGACCAGTTCCACGACCGACAAGCGTACGTTCAGTGGCATCACAATGGCGCCGGCTTGCACGACGCCGTAGTAGCCTTCGAGCAGCTGGTGATTATTGAAGCTGAGATAAGCGACACGGTCGCCAGGAGCGATGCCCTCGATTCTCAGGGCATGGGACAACTTCTGACAGCGTTGGGCGAATTCACCGTAGGTGAACTGCTGGCCTCCGCAAACCACCCCGGCCCGGTTAGGGAATAAATCCAGCGCCCGGTGCAAACAGCGGATCGGAGTAAGAGGAACGAACATTGTGACCTCGAGTGAAAAATAGATTACAAGAGAAGAAGTTTATCAGGCGGCGGCATGGTCTTGCAGTTTTCCTCAGGGCTAGTAATAACCGCGATCGCGGGCACCCCTATAATAATGCCTGGATGGACAAGAACTGGAAGACCAAGCTGATTCACAGCGATGTCTGCGTGCCCGAAGGATTCCGCTCGCTCAACGTCCCCGTCCATCGCGCCTCCACCACCATCTTCGCCAACTCCGCTCTGGTTACCGATCAATGGGACCAGTATGAGTCCGGGTACACCTACGGGCTTTACGGAACGCCGACCACGCTGGAACTGGCCGGCCGCATCTGCGAACTCGAGCGCGGCTACCGGACTTTGATCACTCCGGGCGGACAGAGCGCCATCACGCTGATCAACTTCGCGTTCCTTGCCGCGGGCGATCACCTGCTTCTGCCGCAGAATATCTATGGGCCGAATCGTCTGTTCGCCAACGACGTGCTGCGCCGGTTTGGTGTCGAGGTCGGCTACTACGATCCGCTGGCGGGCGCCGGGATCGCCTCCTTGATCCAGCCGAATACGCGCCTGGTGTGGTGCGAGAGTCCGGGTTCCATCACCATGGAGGTGCAGGACGTGCCCGCAATCTGCGCCGCGGCGCACGCGCGCGGAGCTACAGTGGTGCTGGACAATACCTGGTCGGCGGGCGTGTATTTCGACGCCTTCCGGCATGGCGTGGACATCACCATGCAGGCCGTGACGAAGTATATCGCCGGACACAGCGACCTGCTGTTGGGATCGGTAACGGCGAAGGACGCGAGCGGCTGGGAGAAGATCGGATCGCATCAACAGACTCTGGGCTACGCGGCATCCCCCGACGACTGCAGCCTGGCGCTACGCGGCATGAAGACGCTGGCGGTGCGTTTGAAGGAAATCGAGAACTCGGCGATGAATGTCGCTCGCTGGTTATCGCCGCGTCGCGAGATTGAACGCGTGCTGCATCCGGCGCTCGACTCCTGCCCCGGCCACGAATTCTGGACCCGCGACTTCACCGGTTCCAGCGGGGTGTTTTCGATCGTGTTCCGTCCGGATTTTACCAAGCAGCAGGTATTGCGATTCGTCGACTCGCTGGAATTGTTCAAGATCGGTTATAGCTGGGCGGGAGTGACGAGTCTGGCAGTCGCTTATGATTTCAGCGGCTGGCGCGGAAGGCCGGACTATCAGCACCGGATCGTCCGCTTGAACATCGGTCTTGAAGACCGGAACGATCTTGTGGCGGATTTGGAGCAGGCGCTCGGCACGCTCCCCTAGTAGGGCCGACGGTCGCCCACAGGGGTATCGGGCTGCCAGCCGGGTGACGGGCGCAGAGCTCAGGCTCGGACTGCGGCATGTATAATGTGGACCATGTTGATGCTAGGAATATTCACACGAGGCAGTTACTCATGTCCCGCGTAGTTGCCTTCAAGGATGGGATGAAGCTGGGTCTTGGTTATGATCGCCTCAGCGGAGATGTGCTGCCCTCGCCGGCAGTACAAGGCTCGGGAATATCGGCGGTACAAGGGGCGGCCGGCCAGCAGGTCTCAATCGATTGTGTCACAATTCAGGACGTTGAGACTCTCCACCGCTCGCTGGGAATTTCAGTCGACGCGGGCGGTTCCTACATGGGCTTTTCGGGAAGCGCAAAGGTGGACTACGTGCATTCCTGCGATTTTTCAAGCTTCTCCACTTATGTGATGGTCCGGGTCAGCGTGCAGGACGCCTTTGAAAGCCTGGATGGCCCCGTGTTCGGAGCGGATGCTACGGATTTGATCGTCACCAATAACAAGACCCGCTTCCGCGATCGTTTCGGAGACGCGTTCATCACGGGAGTAAAAAAAGGCGGGGAGTACTTTGCCATTTATCAGATGACGGGGACGGATCAAAGCGAAAGGGAAAGCGTCGCCGTGAAGGTCCACGCCGCCTTCAACAGCGGTCTGACATCGGCTGAATTGAACACCTCGATTAATACGGCTACTGCCCGATCCGAGTCTCATCTCGAAGTGCGGGTACATGTGTTCCGGCAGGGAAGTATCGGTACGGCGGACTTGAATCTGGAAGACATCATGCACACGGCAAAAACCTTCCCGGTCGATGTGTCCGGGGACAAGGCTTTTCCTTACGAGGTTCTGTTGGAAGACTACAGCACCTTGAAAAGTCCCAACGATCAGTTCGACTACATCCAAATCCAGGCGCAGCAGGACGTGTTGGAAGATCTCGCGAAGAAACGCTTCGAATTTCTTACGCTTCGCGACGACTTCCAGTACATTCTCAAACACATCGGAGATTTTCAAAATGCCGATGGCAGCCCGGCCAACCGGGATCAGCTCAGTAAGGAATTCGAGGAGGTTGTGAACGAGATTAACAGCATGGAGAAACAGGCCTCGGCCTGTGTCCGAGACGCCAGCAAGTGCGCCTTTACGATTTTCGACACCTCTAAATTTGCCCTACCCACTCTTACGCAAAAGGCGACCGACCCTCAGATTGCAAGAGGCACGATTCTGGCTGACCAGGATCCATTGGCGGCGGCGCTCCGCGACGCGCAGCCGGACGGCCCCGCACGACGCGGATTCCTGATCGGCATGGCTGTTGCGGAAGGGCAAACGCTGCCGGGGCCCGCCAAGCAAGCGATTCATGACACGCTCCCGGCCGGGGAACAGGGCGGCTTCAGCGCGGCTGTAACGTTCTCATTGGAGCGGAACCTGAATGCCCCGCTGGGAGCCAACGGAGCAGCGATTGCGGACAAGGTTCCCGCTCTGGCTGCCGCGCGCAAGGCGGAACCTCTTGGTTTCTATACCCTGGGATTCGACATCGCCACCGGCCTGTTCGGCAACGCGGCGTTGGGGGGACTGGGGCACACGGCTGCCGGTCCGGGCGCTTTTCGAATCCGCGACGGTCTCGAAGCAGCCGGCCAGCGCGGGTTCAACGCCTCCATGACATTTAACTTGAAGGGCAAGTAAGCTCCTAGTCCGGGCTGGAGGCGTTGGCGGTACTGTTCAATTACCGCTGAACGCGACGACAGTAACTCCGCCGGATTGATCCGTTCGCCAGGAGGCCACAAGCCAGTTCGGTCTGCCCAAAGCGCGCGCGGAAGCGGTGGCTGCTTCCTGTGAGCGGAAGATGGGCGTGAGCTTGAGTTCACAACCCAGGTTCGATGTATCCACGGCGCCGCCGATAAATAACTCCATTGGCTTGTTCATGCCCATCCCTTGTAAAGCCTTCTGCAGCGCGACAGCTTCTTGCTCGAGGGCAGCGTCCGGATCGTCGGTAAAAGTTTCGAGCGCGATCGAAAGGTTTACGACCAGCAGAACGCCGTCCAGGAGAGACAACGCGAAGCCGTGCTTTATCACGGCAAACAACGTGATGCCACCTTCGATTGTTCCGTCCACGGCGAGATGAGGGACGGAGGGGCCCTCGGCATTGAGGTCAACGCAGGGATTGTTAAACGGTATACCGTCGATCGCGGCATTCTGACCGGCAAGAACACCCGAATCAAACGCGTCGGCGTCCTCCGGCTGAATGTCCGCCGGGGTCATGGTGGATTGTGCCGGGCCTTGGAATCCGAACGCAAAGCCTAATCCCCAACTGCGGGAGGCGGGACTTTCCACCTGAGGAATGGTTAGAAATGGGTTTTGTATCATTGTCTGTCCTCTAGTCTTTCGCTGCCGTCATTCGGGATGATTGGGAGAGGCAGGCGCGGTTTAGCGTCTAGCTCGACTCATCACCTTAGCACGGCAGACCGGGAATGAAAAGGCCTGCGGCAATTTTGACAGCTTCAGCCCTCCGGCGCTTCTCGGATTCAACACGTGGCGGAGAACGCAACCTTCCTCGCGCCACCGCTCACTACGCTCCGTCTGTGGCGGCGGGGGGGCTGATTTTCCGATCTGATAGTTGAAAATTGCATTGAAGTCGCTCCCCGGGTGAACTTGACCGAACCACATGAAGTGGTTGTTGCCCCGGACGGTAAGACTGACGCCGACCATCAGCGGCGGGGCATTCCCAAGGTTTGTTGGAGTGATCGTAACCGTGCCGTTATACACACCTGGTGCGAGCGCCCCGCGTACCACCTGAACGTCGAAGTGTCGCAGGCGGAAGTGCCGCTTGGTGCGGCGCCTGAAGAGGGCGTGATTTGGAGCCAGTCCGCCCCTGATGTCACAGCCGCGGTTGCCGTGTAGTTCACCGGCGTTTCATTACTCAAATTTAGCAGGAACTGGACCTATTGCCGGGAGTGAAAGGGAGCGATGCCGTGAGGACGGCAAACTTGTCCGTTCGGACCCGTCGCCTCTCCGTTGACGATCGTGACCACAAGCTCAGCCGCGCCCAAACGTGAGTTTGCTGTCACTCCCACATGGCAGACGAGACTGCCATACTTGGAGCGCTAGCTGTACTCTGCGCTAGGATGGTAGGGAAATGCCTGCTACGACTGAAGCGGGTGTGTTTGACGAGTCCGAACTGGTTGCCAAAGCCCGCGAAGGGGACTTAGAAGCCTTCAACGCGCTGGTCGGCCGGTATGAACGGAAGATTTACCGGCTCGCGAAGCACATTACGCAAAACGACGAAGACGCCGAAGATGTACTGCAAGAAACATTCTTGAAGGCCTACGAGCACCTCGGAGACTTTCAGGGTCAATCCAAATTTTACACCTGGATCGTTCGCATCGGCGTGAACGAATCCCTGATGAAGCTGCGCAAGAGGAAGTCCGACCGAACCGTTCCGCTGGACGAACCAGTGGACACGGGAGAGGACACGGTGGCGCGCGAAATCGCGGTCTGGGATGAGAACCCGGAGCAGCGCTATTCGCGGGAGGAGTTGGGCAAGATCCTGGACGAAGCCGTGGATACTCTGCGTCCAGCTTTCCGAACCGTTTTTGTATTGCGAGACATCGAAGAATTGAGCACCGAGGAAACCGCCGAGGCGCTCAATATATCAGTGCCTGCTGTCAAGAGCCGCCTGCTGCGGGCGCGTCTGCAATTGCGCGAAAAATTGACGCGGTTTTTTAAACGGAAGGGAGACGACGTTTTTGCTTACTTGTAAAGAGTTCCTGGTAGAACTCAACGAATATCTCGACGATACCGTCGACGTCGAACTCCGCCGGCGGTTGGAGACTCACGTCACGGAATGCCCGAACTGCTGGGTTATTTGTGACACAACCAAGAAGACCATTCAGATTTATAAGGGCATGCAGCCGCAGGTAATTCCAGGCGACGTCCAGGCGCGGCTGCTGAAGGCGCTGGAGCGCAAGGCCGCGGCGCTGAGACAGAAGGTCTGAAGGCCGACGAAGGCGACGGTCGCGATCGCTGCGGGGATCGCCCTTTCAGTTTGCGGCGTGGCCGGCCAGCACACCGCATACTTGCAGAATCAAGCCTTCCAACCCCCGCTCCCGCAGGATCTTCCCAACTTCCTCGACGTGCCGGTCATAGGCCGGAAATTCGACCACTACTTGACCGGGCCGGTGGTGCAATTCCGGATTAACCGGAAAATCGAGTTGCGCCAAGGCGTCCAATAATTCCTCTAGGAATCGTGGATCAACGGCGGCGCGAAGCAGGACTAATTCTCCTTCGGCGCCAAACAAGGCGGGCTTTACAGACTCAAACGAACCGGACTCAAACGAACCGGGCTTAGACGAACCGGACATTCAAGAAACTCCTTTGAAAGCAAGAAACTCCTCTTGAAAGCGATTCGGTCCGACCAATAAAAATCCCCCGGGGCAAGAGCCTCAGGGGGTTTAAGTTTCGTGAAGACCGACTCGCCTTTAGCACTTTTTTACGTGGTTGCAAGTAGCAGACCCGCCAGGAGACGAATCTAAATCACTCCACGTCCATCTGTAGCTTAACACCGGACTTAGCGATTTGCAAGAGGGATTACGACGCAAAGTTTGAAACGCTTTGGGTTGGTTTTTGCGCCGGGCGTGAGGCGCAAATCAGCTACGAGTCGGAGGGTTACATAAGTGTAAGAAACTGGTGAGTGTGTGGCGTGCGAGTGCAAATCAGTTGCAAGAGTATTTAGTTCGGTGCTTTACACCAAGCGCCAAGGGGGACACAGCTACGATAAGTTTGATTGAAGGAGTTCGGACTCGAGCCCGCCGTGTCGTCCCTATCCGCGTCGCGAGTTCGACGGTTTCATTCTGCCTCCCGCGCGCTCCATTTCATTCGAGTTTAGGTGTCGAAGTCTGTGTCCCATCCGCGTCTAGCCGCGGCGCGAATCGCACTCTCGAAAAACGTGCCCCGCACCAAACTCCAGGGGGACACAGCTACGATAAGTTTGATCGAGGGAGGTCGGACCCGAGCCCGCTGTTTCCCCATCCGCACCGCGAGCTCGCTGTGTCCCTATCGGCGTCGCGGGCTCGCCGGTTTCATTCTGCCTCCCCGGCGCTGCATTTCATTCGAGGGTAGGTGTCGAGGCTGTGTCCCCATCGGGGTCTAGGCGCAGCGCAAACTGCACTCTCGAAAACGTGCCCCGCACCGAGCGCCAGGGGGACACAGCTACGATCAGGTTGAAGGAGGGAGTTCGGACCCGAGCCCGCTGTGTCCCCATCCGCGTCGCGAGCTCGCCGGTTTCATTCTGCCTCCTCGGCGCTCCATTTCATTCGAGGGTCGGTGTCGAGGCTGTGTCCCATCGGCGTCTAGGCGCGGCGCGAACCGCACCCTCGAAAACGTGCCCTGCACCAAGCAAAAGGGGATACAGCTACGATAGTTTCAACGGCAAGAGTTCGGACTCGAGCACGCTGTGTGCCCGTCCGCGTCGCTCAGCGAACTCTACAGCATTCATTCGACCGTTTGTAATCCAAACTAGGTCAGAGCGGCGGTACGGTCTTCGGTTTGTTTTTTCAATACGGCTGCATAGGCGCCCAACTCATCCGCGGATGGAGTCACCAGAGTCTTCTCGATATCTTCTCCCGTTTCGATCATGTGCTCGAGATGCAAAGCCGCCAGCTTCAAACACCAGCCGTCGGTCAGCGGAACGCCGGTGGCGCGGGAGAGTTCGAGAAGCAACGGATGGGGAAGGGCGACAATGCGCTCTTCAAACGGGGCGCCGTCGATAGACACGCCGAACTTCACGTCGACCGTGTCGGCGTGACGAATCGAGGTGGCGGTCTGCAACCAGCGAAAGTGGACACGCCACTTGCGTCCGAAGGGATCGGGGGCGGGCTCAAATTCGCGGAACGTCTGAATCATCACTTTATAGAATACAGCAGCGTCCCCAAACGCCACCCACCTAAGGTCAACAGTGTAGAGGAAGAAGGCCAGCTTCGCCGTTTCCGCTCACTGTGTTTCCCTAGTTAAACGTAAGATTACAAAACCTCTTGTAATATTCCACAGTTTGGGAAACAATGATGGGGCCGCGTTCAATTTCTTGACACGACCTGGGCCTGCTGCGAAGGCCTAACAGCACAGCAGCGGCTTGGGACAATCGCCCGCGCCTGTCGAGGATGGGCCTGTGCAGGTTGAGCACCAGAAGACAACGGCCCCCGTTATGGGCGAGGGCCGTCTCTCGGATGCCAGGTTAATGGAACCCTACTGAACACCTCCAGTCTACCTGATATTCGAGCGCTGCAATTTCCCCATAAGTAAATACAAATCTGCGCTCGCGCAAGCAAAGCGCGACAGAAATAGGGAGTAGTGTATGCAACGTTTCGAGTTGTTTTCTCACCAGCGAGGCCTGCGGCTCGCCACGATCGTTCTCTTGACAGGCATCGTCTTAACCGGATCTTGCTGGGCACAAACCGATCCAGGGCCTCGGGGCGGGCCAGCCGGAGCCGGCGGCCCAGTGGCCGGCCTTTCGCCGGCTCTCACGGCAATGTTCAACACGGCATCGGCCAATTTCCAGGAAGTCGAGGCCGTAGCGGATGGTTTAGGGCCTCGCTTCAATGCCAACTCTTGCACCGCCTGCCATGTCCAACCGGCCATCGGAGGCAGCAGTCCGGCGTCCAATCCGCAGATTGCCTTCGCCAATTCACAGAATCGGTTGCCGTCGTTCATTACGGCGAGTGGACCGGTTCGGGAAGTGCGCTTTATCCGGAAGCACGACGGTACACCGGATGGAGGGGTTCACGATCTGTTCACAATCGGAGGCCGTTCAGACGAACCGTCAGGCTGCAACATGACGCCGGAGGATTTTTCGAACTCCTCGAATATAATCTTTCGGATTCCGACACCCGTATTCGGGCTGGGATTAATTGAAGCCATTCCCGATTCCACTTTGGAGCAGAATGTGATGCAGTCCGCAAGCTCGTCGCTCGGCATCTCCGGCACGTTGAACCGCAGTGCCAACGATGGCACGGTCACCCGGTTTGGGTGGAAGGCGCAGAATAAGTCTCTGCTGCTCTTCGCGGGCGAAGCCTACAACGTGGAGATGGGAGTGAGCAATCTTCTTTTCCCCACAGAGCGCGACGAAACACCCAACTGCTCGCCAGTGGCCCCGCCAAACAGCATTTTCAATATCGGAAACCTGGTAGATCAAGCGGTGTTCGACGACATCACCAACTTCGCAAATTTCATGCGCTTTTTGGCGGCGCCGGTGCCGGTTCCCACGCCAAGCACACTCGGTTCGGCTCAGTTCGCAAGTATAGGCTGCGCCAATTGCCATACCGCGACACTGCACACTGGGGCGAGTCCATTTTTTTCTCTGGCGAATAAGGACATTCATCCCTTTTCCGACTTTGCGCTGCACCACATGGGTCCGAAACTGGCGGATCAGATCAGCCAGGGGCTGGCGGGTGGAGATGAATTCCGGACAGTGCCGCTGTGGGGTTTGGGGCAGCGGCTGTTCTTCCTGCACGATGGCCGGGAGACGGATTTGGTGAAAGTCATCGCCGATCACGCGAGCCAGGCGAATTCGCAGTTTCCGGCTTCAGAGGCCAATGAGGCCGTCGAGAGGTTCAACGCATTGAATGCGGGGCAGAAACAGGCGATTCTGAATTTCCTGCGGTCGCTGTAGAAGGAACGCGGTTTGGGATGCTTCGTGTTGCAGGCCGGGCGCTCGGGGGACACAGCTGCGATCGTTTGAGAGAAGGATACTGGACTCGATCCCGCTGTGTCCCCATCCGCGTCGCGTCCCGCTGGCGGGTAAAAATAACCCGCCGCAGAATAATAATCTGCCCCACGTCCGAGGGGACCGGATTAGCTGAACGAGTGGTTGCGTTGCGAGACCAGGGAGAGGAACTCGTCGCGGGTTTCTTTTTGAGCGCGGAAGGCGCCGAGCATGGCGCTGGTGACGGTGCCGGAATGCTGTTTTTCGACGCCGCGCATCATCATGCAGAAGTGGCGGGCTTCGCAGATGACGCCGACTCCGCGCGGCTCCAGAACGCGCTGCAAGGTCTCGGCGATTTGACGAGTGAGCCGCTCCTGTAACTGCAGACGCCGCGCGAAGACATCGGCGATGCGCGGGATCTTGCTTAGGCCGATTACTTTTTTGTCGGGTAAGTACGCCACGTGCAGCTTGCCGAAGAAGGGCAGCAGATGGTGCTCGCACATGCTATAGAACTCAATGTCCTTGACGATTACCATCTCGTCGCACTCGTGGGTGAAAAGCGCACCGTTGACGATGCTGTCGATGTCGATCTGGTAGCCACTGGTCAAAAAGCGCAGCGCTTTCTCGGCGCGATCGGGCGTGCGGACCAGGCCCTCGCGGGTGGGATCCTCGCCGATTTCGGTGAGAATGCTTCTCATGTGGGAAGCAATGGAGGGTGTTTCGTCAGTCGCTGGTGCGGCTTTCCCCTCACTTACGTTCGGGGCTAGACTGTTGGGCAGGCCAGCGTTGGGCGGGCCTGCCGTGGTGG
>DATFZA010000598.1:0-25989 GCA_035314765.1 Bryobacteraceae bacterium | reverse complement strand
GGGAGGGATCTGGCACACTCCGCACGTGGTGAGGGATGCTAATGTTGCTCCGGCCCGGCGCGCGGAATGGAACCTGGACAACATTCAGAAGGTAATCTCCGGCATGTGGGGTGTCGTGAACGAGTATGGCACCGGCGCCCGCGCGCAGATTCCCGGACTGGACGTTTTTGGAAAAACGGGGACCGCCCAGGTTGCTTCCAATGACGCAGCCAAGCGCGACAAGAGTCTAAAAGACAATGCGTGGTTCGTGGGCATGGCTCCGCGGCAAGCGCCCGAGATCGCCGTAGTGGCGTTCTTTGAATCGGGAGAATACAGCAGATACGCCGCGCCGCTGGTCCGCGATATTTTGAAGGCTTATTTCGACAAGAAGGTTCGGCTGGGCGAATTTCATTACGCGAATTCAGCGCCTCCGGTGCTGCTAGCCCCGCCGAAGCCGTCACCGCCTGCTGTCAAGCCGGAGGGAGACTAATGATTCCGTTTGTGGGGCACGGTCGAAAACGCCACGGAAGTGCAAGAAAACAAACGAACGCCCCGAGCCGCGTTTTCATCACACTTTTGTGGGCCGCAGGCCCATGGCGACAGGTTATCAACCTGCGGCCGATTATCAATCGGCCCTGGGCAGGTTACAACGAAACCTCGCCGCTTGTGGGGCCGATTATCAATCGGCCCTGGGCGGGTTACCAACCCGCCGCCGGTTTACCAACCGGCCCCACAAGAACCGGAGGGCAACTGATTTGCCGGTAGCGCCCTCATATCGGTCCTTGCGCGACTTCGATTGGCCCATGCTCATCCTGGCCTGCGTGATCTGTGTTTTTGGAGTCCTACAGATTTACAGCGCCACTCACGACACCAAATGGGCCGGCGCCTGGTGGAAGCAGATTGCCTGGATCGTGACCGCCCTGTTCCTGATGTGGCTGGTTACCCTGATCGACTACCACACGCTGCTGGCGCATGTCTCCGCCATCTACATCGGTTCCGTCCTCACCCTAATGGCTACATTTGCCATCGGAACCAAGGTGTTTGGATCGCGGCGCTGGATCGGAACGGGGAGTGCCCACCTACAAGTCTCAGAATTCGTTAAACTAGTCATAGTGCTGCTGGTCGCTCGCTATCTTTCTGAATTGAAAGCGGAGCAGCTGGAGTTAGGAGATTTCTTGCGCTTGGGTGGTCTGGTTGGGCTACCCATGCTTTTGGTCATGATTCAGCCGGATTTGGGCACTGCCCTCACCTACCTTCCGATTCTCATCACCGGAGTGTTCCTGGCCGGCTTGAAGTGGCAGTACGCCGCGGCGATTGTCTTGATCGTCGCGATTGTCCTTCCGGTGAGTTACTTCTTTGTCTTAAAGGATTATCAAAAGGCCCGGCTGGTCAGCTTTCTGGATCCGGCTCAGGATCCCAAGGGCTCCGGTTATCAGGTGATTCAGTCGAAGATAGCAGTAGGCTCCGGCGCACTATGGGGTTGGGGGGTCGCGAAAGGCTCTCAGACCCAGGGCCGGTTTCTGCCCGTTCCGCACACCGACTTCATTTTTTCGGCTTTCGCGGAAGAGCATGGGTTTGTTGGAGTTGTACTGGTTCTAGGATTGTATTTTCTGTTGTTGATGCAGATCCTGCAGAATGCGCAGACCGCGCCTGACCGCGCTGGGATGTTCATCTGCATGGGAGTGGCTACCGTATTATTGTTTCATGTGCTAGTGAACATCGGCATGGTGGTTGGGCGAATGCCAGTGACGGGGATTCCGCTTCCGTTAATGAGTGCTGGCGGGTCCAATATTTTGTCGATCTTTTTGATGCTGGGGCTGGTGAACAACGTTCGGCTCCGGCGATTTGTGAACTGAAGCCGCTAGGGAAACGGCAAGGCTTCTCGGGAAAACTGAGGTTTCGGCAGCTGAAGCGCGAACGTTTTTTTCGCTTGCCTGAGTGTTGAGGCGTAAGTCCTCCATTCAAGGTCAGTAACAGAATCTGTTGGGGCGGGTTCGACCCGCACCCATTCCGCCGGGTAAACGGTCCTCTGGGATCACCCGGCAATCGCTTGGCTTCCAACGGTCTTGGTCTACTCGGGGTCCTCCGGCGTCCCTCGCCAATAGCCGCCCGTGCGCGGGCGCGATGAGGACCAAAATGAGTAAAGAGTTAGTGATCTGTTCCAATCGCCACGACACCAAGGTGGCGATCCTTGAAGACGACCAGTTGGTCGAAGTTTATTTTCAAAGCGCTGACGAGTACTCGTTGGCGGGGAGTATCCACAAGGGCCGGGTGACTCGCGTGCTGCCCGGCATGCAATCGGCTTTCGTCGATCTGGGTCTGGAGCGCGACACCTTTCTATACGTCTCCGACTTTTTCGAAGAGAGCGAAGAGTATGACCGCTTAGGCGGAGAGCGGGAGGGCCGGCCGGAGCGCCAGACGCGGCCCGAGAGAGACCGGCCCGAAAGAGAACGGCCGGTCGAGCGATTCGTCGAGCCACCCGCGGCTTCCGTCCCGTCCCCTTACGCCGGCGTGGAAGCTGCGGCGCCGATAGTGGAACCAGCGGCGTCTCCCCTAGGCGAAACACGCTCCGCCGAGCCTCGTTCAGAACCCGTGCACCGCGGCGAAGACGCGGAAGGCAGGGGCGATCAGAGAGGCCGCCGCTCGCGCCGCCGCCGTAACCGCGGGCGCGGTTTCCCGGATTCGAAATACGCTGGGCCGGAAGACCAGCGAGCCGCTTCCGCCGTCGAACTCGCTACCGCTTCACCGGCCAGCGTTTCGCCCGGTCCCCTGCTTCAGCCGCTGAGTTATGAGGAGCCGTTAGTCTCGTCTGGCCCGGCGGAGTTTTCGGTGCTTCCCGGCGAATCGCTGGCGAAATACGCGCGCGCGCACATCGCTCCGCTCGACGAGCAGGAAGAAGAAGAGATTCGCACAGCGCAGCAGGAGTTTGAGGCCCAACACGGCGGCATTCCGGAACTGGCCCAACCGGAGCGTGAGCTGCCTCCGGCCAGCGAGCCAGTCATGGTTGAGGCCGCCGGGGCTCACGCGGACGAGGCTCATAGAGAGCCGGTACTCATGCCGGCTAGCGCCACAGCGGCGGCGCCAGCTTTGGAGCCGCCCCTCCCGATCCTGATGGAAGCTTTCCTACCCGAGCCCCGAACCAAGCCGCCAGCCGGATCGGAACTGGTTCTCCAAAACGCGATCGCCGAAGAGGTAGTCGAAAGTGTTGAGTCACCCGAGGAAACGCCCGAGGAGGTCTCTCACGAAGTATCCGAGGATATCTCTGACCAAGCGAATGGCCTTCCCAGGGTTGAACTTTTGGCTGAGATCGAGGAACCGGAACCGGCCGAACACACTGAAGCCGCCGGCGAGGTTGGCGTTATTCCCGATTCCGAGCCGAAGACAGCGAATGTTCGAGATCAGAGCGGCCGCTATCCCCATCGCCTCCCACGCCGGATGCGCCGCAAGATGCGCGGGCCGGAGCGGGGCGGTGACCGTTCCCAGGAAGGCCGGCCGGCCCTCGAAGCGCTCCCGGCGATGGGAACGCCGGAAACCGTCCTGGTTTCACCCCAGCCGCGACTGGTTGAACAGAGATCGGTTGAGCAGCGCACACCTGCGCCTCGCCCGGTCAGTTCCAACCCGCTGATCACCGATCTGTTGAAGGAAGGCCAGGAAATCATCGTTCAAATTGCGAAAGAGCCACTCGGACAAAAAGGCGCCCGCATCACTTCTCACATCGCGCTGCCCGGCCGGTATGTGGTGTATATGCCCACGCTCGAACACATGGGCGTGTCGCGCAAAGTGGCTAACGACGATGAGCGTCTGCGGCTGAAAAAAATTCTGCAAACGCACCGCGCCGGCATACCAGGCGGCTTCATCCTGCGCACCGCCGGAGAAGGTAAATCGGAAGAAGATATTGCCGCCGATATCAGTTTCCTTTACAATCTGTGGACCGACATCCGTTCCAAAGCGGAAAAGAAGCCCGCTCCGTTGTTGCTGCACCACGATCTGGATATTGTCCAACGCACGCTGCGCGACCAACTGACCGATACATTTAAGGCCATCTGGGTCGACAACGAAGAGGTGTACGAGAGCACGCTGCGTTTTGTGCAGCGTTTCCAGCCGGCCCTGGTCTCGCGCGTGAAACTGTACACGCGGCCGGCGCCGATCTTCGATGCGTTCAACATCACGGCCGAACTCGAAAAGGCCTTGCGGCCAAAAGTCTGGCTCAAATCGGGCGGCTATATCGTGATCAACCAGACCGAGGCTCTGGTGGCGATCGATGTCAACACCGGCAAATACGTCGGCAAATCGAACCGTCTCGAAGACACGATCGTCAAGACGAACACCGAAGCGGTAAAGGAGATCGTCCGGCAGGTCCGGCTGCGCGACCTGGGCGGCATCATCGTGGTCGACTTCATCGACATGGACGAGCGCAAGAACCGGCAGAAGGTGATGCAAGCGCTCGAAGACGCCATGCAGGCGGATCGCGCACCCAACAAGATTCTTCAATTTAACGATTTCGGCCTGGTGGCCATCACGAGAAAGCGAGTGAAGCAGAGCCTGGAACGCACGCTATGCTCACCCTGTCCGTATTGCGAAGGGGCGGGATATGTGAAGAGCGTCTCGACGGTAATTGGCGAGATTCTGCAGGAAGCTCACAAGCTCGCGCCAGCCGTAGGCGACCAGAAGGACGTCATGCTGCGGGTGCATCCGGAGGTCGCCAAGGTGATCAAATCGCACCACAATCATTTTCTGGAGGAGTTGGAAGAGATTCTCCGCCGGCCGGTGCTGGTAAAAACGGATCCTACCATCCACCAGGAAAAATACGATCTGGCATAGTTTGTCTCATATTGACGGACGCCCGGCCGATTAGTTGAACGACGAGTCAAGGCCGACGTATTAAGGGTAAGGAGCGTTCAGATGAATCCCGGGCATGTCCTGTTGACCGTGCAGGACAAATCCAAGCAGGAGTTGGCGTGCCAGATCAAGCGGGTGATTCCGGGAGAAGTACATTTTCTCTCCTCCGAGCCCGTAGCCAGCGGCTCGCGAGCCGAAGCCGAGTTCGATGAGGAATGCCGGGTTAACGGCGAGATTGTGGGTTGCCTGAAATCCGGCGAGCAGTACCTTCTCAGTTTCCGGTGCGACGATACCGAAAGACGCCGGGAGCAGCGCTTTCCGGTGAGTCAACCCGGCTGGTTGTTGCCCAGCCTCGCGGCGGATTCGCCGCAAGTGGCCGTACTGCTGCGGGACGTCTCGCGCAACGGAGTGGGCGTGGATGTGCCGGACCTCTTGCCGTTGAAGTCCGCCGTGGTTCTCAAGACATTGGAATGCTTTATCTTTGGAACCATTCAATACTGCGTTCCACACGAGTTCGGCTTTAGGGCCGGGATCCACATCGACGAAATGTTTTTCCGGGGCCAGGATTTGGATCCGCAAGCGGAATATCTGGTTCACTCCGGGCTGTCCATGCGCTCCAAGAGAGTTCAGTAGCGGGCTTGGCGAGGGCTTAGGCGCGGGCTTTCGCCGTTGACCTGCAGATAACGCGCGATCTCCGCGCCTGTGGCAAACCACACCCCCGGCTTCGATTTCATGTAAGCCACAAATCGATCCAGATGTTGCATCGGCGCCCGGTGGCCGCTCAGATAAGGATGCAGCGTCAGCACGAACATCGTGCCTTCCCGATAAGCGCCGTCAAACTCGCCGCGGTACAACTCGTACAAAAGCTGTGGCGACGGCATGTGCCCATCGCGGCCAAGATAGGGGGTTTCCGTTAGCGTCCAGTCGATGGCAAGTTCGATGATGCCGGTGTTGGTTCCGCGCGAAACAATCTCATAAGGCTCGTCCAGGGCCTGTAAGCTGCTGTCGTAGAGAAACCCCTTTTTGCGGATCAGGTCCAGCGTAAATGGACTGAATGCCCAGGAAGGCGCTCGGTATCCAACCGGACGCCTGCCGGTAGCCTTGGTCAGGTAAGCGATGGCTTGGTCGAGCAAACGTTCTTCTTCGCCGTCGGCCAGCCGCGGGGGAAATTCGTGGATCCAACCGTGCACGCCCACTTCATTGCGCCCGCTCTTGAGGATTCCCGCCAGCATGTCCGGATGCAACATCGCGTCGACCGCCGTCATGAAGAAGGTTGCCGGGACGTTGTAGCGGTCCAGCATTTTGAGGATCCGCGGTATCCCGCTCTCCGCGCCAAAATCGGAAGCCGAGAGCGTTGTGGGAGACGTGATTCCGTCACGCAGGAGCGGAGCTTCGGTATCCGTATCAAAACTGAGGCAGACCGCAACTCGTGCCCGATTGGGCCACGATTTCGGCGTCAATTTTCTGCCAACCCGGGCCAAATCCACAGCCTGCCGGAGTTGCTCCTCGTTCCATTTTGTGCCGGGCTGCGGCGAGGCCTGCGGTTGGGAAAAGGCAGCGCCGAGACAAGCCACCGCGGCCAAGCTCCTAAGACGCATTCGCAGACAAGCAAGCATGTTGGACGATCATAGCGTAGTTTGCGAAACCTACGGCCTTCAATTGGAAAATGCTCCGAGCCTCGATCGCGGCTCAGAGCTTTTTCTGGGTGAAGGGCAAGCTCGCGCCGGGAACCAGACGCTCGTCGTCAAAATTGGCGCTTCGCGCTAGCGTTCGGCGTTGAGTGTTTAGCTCGCCACCGGTACCGCGCTCAAATCGAGGTATCGCTGCGAGACGCTTCTTAGATTGAGTTCACTGGCCGGCAGCGGGCGGGAAAACAGGTAGCCCTGAACAACATCGCAACCCAGATCGCTCAAGACGTTCAACTGATCCTCGGTTTCAACGCCTTCCGCCACCACGTCCATGGTTAGTCCATGGGCCAAACCGATCACTGCTTTCACCACCGATCCGGAACTGCGGTTGCTCGCAATGTCACGGATGAAAGACTGATCGATCTTCAGCGTATCGACCGGCAGATTGCGCAGATAGCTCAGCGAAGAATATCCGGTTCCGAAGTCGTCAATCGCGATGGTCAGTCCCAGGCTCCGCAGGCTCCGCAGTTGCACCTTGGCCTCGGCGGCATCGCGGACCAGATAGGACTCGGTGATTTCCAATTGCAGGTTGGCGGGGTTCAGCCCGGTCTCGAGCAGCACTTCACGCACCGTCTCGGCTACATTCTCCTGCTCCAACTGCACCACCGACATATTTACGGCGACCCGCAGCTCCGGCAGGCTGGTCTTCTGCCACACAGCGCATTGGCGGCAAGCCTCGCGCAGGGCCCAGGTGCCGATGGGCACGATCAATCCGCTGGTTTCGGCCACGGGGATGAAGTGCATCGGCGAGACCTTGCCCAGCGTCGGGCTATCCCAGCGCAGCAGCGCCTCAACGGCGGTGACGGAACCGTCTAGCCGAAGTTCCGGCTGATAGGCGAGACTAAACTCGCGGTTGGCGAGCGCCGTTCGCAGGCGGCTGTCCATCTCCATCCGCTCGTTCATCTCGTCGGCCATGCGCTGCAAGAATCGCTGAGCCTTGTCTTTTCCCGCTCGCTTGGCGCGATACATGGCCATATCGGCATTCTTCAACAGCGTCGCTGCGTCGCGCCCATCCTCCGGATGGACGCTCACACCGATGGACGCCGTAAGCACCACTGGTTTTCCCGGCAGCCGCAACGGGGAGCGCAAGGCTTCGAGCACCTTGTCAACCACCACGCCAGCCTCGCCGTAATTGCCGATCTGGTTGAGGAGAATCGCGAACTCATCGCCTCCCAGCCGAGCCACGGTATCGCTGCCGCGAACGAAACGCCGCAGGCGGTGCGCCACCTGGCGAAGCAAGGCATCGCCGGACGCATGACCCAGGGTGTCATTGACCTGCTTGAAATCGTCCAGGTCCAAGAGCAGGACGGCGAAGCCAACCGACCCGCCGCTTTCGGCGGCCGCCACGGCCTTATCGATCCGCTCTTGAAACAGAACCCGATTGGCCAGTTCCGTCAACGAGTCGTGCTGCGCCTGATAGGCCAGTTGCTCGTAGACTTTGCGGTGCTGCACGGCCAGACTAGCCATGCCCGCGGCCATGGCGAGACTTTCCAGACATCCATCGGCCTCGATATTCTTGCTCTTGGCAAACAGCGTGATGGAGCCCAAGGTGTATCCGGCGTTCGATTGCAAAGGCAACGACCAGGAGGATGCGAAGCCCGCGTCGAGCAATTCGGCCCGCTGGCCCCGCCAGAGCGGCTCGTTTTCGATGGACGGAACCAAGACCGGTTGGCCGGAATGGAATGCACTTTGGGAGGGAGAACCGCCAGCGCTTGCGTCGGGGTTGTTCAAAGCATGGAGCACGGAGGCGGGCAGCCGCGGAGCGGAGATAAAGCGCAGGCTGCCGTTGCGCACCACCGCGATGGCGCAACACACGTGATCGTGACGCGAATCCAGGATTCCGACGATGGCATCGCAAATCATTTCGAGCGGCTGATTGTTTCCGATCAGCTCCAACACCCGATTCCGTTCCCGCTCCAACCCGCTTACCGAACGCAGTTCGCGGTTGCGCTTCGATAGGAACCGCAAAGCGCGATGACGCATCCGTCCTTTGATTGCAAGCGCCGCAGTCGCCACTAGCAAGAAGAGAGGCACGCTCAGCAACAGTTCGCGCAGGGACGTCTGAATCGTGTTGCGGCGGCGCCCGGCATCGTCGACGAGCGTCGTCTCCAAGCGGTGCAAAGAGGTGAGCGCTTTCTCGAATTGTGGTTCACCTGGCGAGAGTTCCCGATTCGCCGTATCTCGACGCAGACGCGGCAGACCGCGCTCGATCGCCGTGTCCTCGAAGGAACGATATTCGGCCCACGCCGCGGCAAACTCCTGCACGCGGGCGCGGCCGTTGCCACTCAGCCCCGCCAAGAGAAAGCTGCCCGAGAGTAAACCGGTCTGGCGGTCCGCCTCGCCTAGACTCGCCGTCAGTTTTTGCAGCAGCTTGAATTCATCGAATTCGCCGTCTGCGCCTTCGGGAACGTCATGGCGGTGGTCATTGCCCGCGGGCAACAGGGACAGAAGACGCTGGTGGCAGTCTAGCGCCTGCCGCTCCAAATCCGTCGCCAGGCTGATTTGAGCGACGTCAGAGTAGAGGAAACCGGCCTCTGCCGCCGTCCGGTAGACCGCCCGGCCAGACCACGCCGCTGTCGCCACCAGGCCAAGCAGCACCAACGCCGCTACGGCGATCTCGCCCGGGGAGGCCAATCCCTTACTGAACGCGCCGCCGTGCGGGGGACGCTGGGTTCCGCTGGCAGGCCGGTCCGATTCGTGAGGGAGAAGGTCCCGCGTCATCAACCAGACATATCGGCGAGAGCGGTGGGGCTACTAGCTATTTATGCGCTTTTTGAACCGGACTCTGAAAGGTGGCCTCCGGCCACGCTGAAATGCGGCCTCCGGCCACGTAAACCGCTTCGAGCGACCGCGTGTGGCGTATATCTTGCAGCGGATCGCGGCTCAACACCAGGAAATCCGCCCACTTGCCCGGCCCGAGGGTTCCCAGATCCTGCTGACGCAAGAACTCCGCCGCTCCGCCCGTCGCGGCATGGATCACCTGCGACGGCGTCAGTCCCGCCTCCACCATCAACTGCAGCTCCCAATGCTCGAAATAGCCCTGAAACCGGCCGGGAGGCCCGCTATCCGTACCGAATCCAATTGGTATGCCGGCATCGGCCAGCCGCTTCAGGTTCTTCTGCGCCATTGGCAGCATGGCCCGATAGCGCGCCAGATCGGGATCGGAAGCAAACCTTTGCTGGTACCGCGGGTCCCGGAGAATCTCTAATGTTTTTTCCGAAACGCCGCGGGTAAAGAAAGGATCGGTCAGAAATTCCGGCGGTTTCGCGTAGACATACGTAGACACCTCGCGCGTCAGAGTCGCGGCTTGCTGCCAGACGCCATGCCGTTTCATGGACGCAATCAGTTCGTCGTCCACTGGCTGGTCCCTTACGCTGTGAGCGAGTGCGTCTATTCCCTCATCGACCAATCGCTTGGCGTCTTCCAGATAATAAATGTGCGCAGTCACCCGGATTCCGTGCCGATGCGCGCTTTCAATAATCGCCCGGCTGATTTCCGGCGCCATCTTGGGACGCTTTCCGAGGCCATCGTCCACCCACATCTTGATGAAGTCCGGGTGCTGAGCCGCGAGTTCGGCGACCTCCCGCTCGGCTTCTGCGGGAGTGGGGGGTGAACGGGTCACGCCCGCCATGGCGCCGATGCCGTTCTTGGCCGTAAAACCTCGTCCGGCGGTGAAGATGCGTGCCGTATGCGGCTGTCCGGCGCGTTGTTCCTCGCGCAGCGAGAAAATCAGATCCTGGTCCGTGCCGAGGCTCAGCACGGTGGTCACCCCATAGCTCGAATAGGTGTGCAGGTCCCGCAAAACGTTCTCGCGCGTAAAATTGTTGGCATCCTGCTTCAGGTCGATCACGTTGCCCAAGTGCCCGTGGAGATTGATGATGCCGGGCATAATGAATTTGCCGGAAGCCTCGATCAACTGTGCTTTCGCGGGAACGCGCAGCTTGGAGAGGGCTCCGATCCATTGAATGCGGCCGTTTTCGACCACCATGGCCGAGTGCGGACGCGCCGCGGCGCCGGTACCGTCGATCAATGTGAAGTCGCGGAATACTCGCGGGCCGCCCAGCGCGGCCTCGATCAGCTCGGCCAATCGCACGCCGCCTTTTAGCAACTGCTGGCGCACGATTTTCGCGCCGTCCTGCTCGTACTTCGCGCTGAGCGTGACCACGGCAGGCTGGGGCGGAGGATTGAGGCAGAAGTCTGCCTGGGGAATGCCGCGATAGGCGTATTTCCACGCCAGACTGTGGCTTTCCCACGCCATGTCCTCGGCGGAGGCGCGCTCCCAGCGCTTAGCTTGGCCTGCATCCACTGGTTGGTCGAGTCCGTTTGGCTGCGCCAGGTCTACCAACTCCGTATCCCAAACACGATGCAAGCTCAAATTAGGCTTTTCTTGGCCGTTTAGCGCAAAATTCACGTGTTCGCTGTTGCCGCCTTTGTCGCAGGCGCGCTCCGCGCAATGCAAGGGCTGATGGATGTCGCCCACAAAGTGCACGAGAAACAACAGCGCCTTGCGACGTTCGGCGTCTGAAGACGCCGTCCGCAGTTGGTCCGCGAACTCCTGAATCTTCATGACCACGCAATTGCCGCCCGGGCAATAGCGGGCAATCGAGTGCTCGAACTTGGGAACCGGAATATCGATGTAGTGCCAGGGTCCGGTATCTACGCTAAGAGGCCCAACCAGATCGCGGCAAAACTGATCTTCCGGCCGCAGGCGATCAGGCCGGGTCTCGCGCACCGCGTCGGCGCAACTGCTGATATCGGCCAGCGAATATTTTCCATCGAACAACAGCCTGCGAACTTCGTCGCGCGCCTGCGGCGAAAGGCGCGCTTCGGCGATCTCGGCCACGGTGCGGTGCCCTTTGTTTCCCCAACCTTGCGCCTGCGGCAAGCATATCAGCACGGTTGCGAGGGCGATCCATCCAGGTCTGGTTCCACGCATTTCCTTCCAGCTTAACTGCACCGGGCGCGCCGGACCGTGCGGCATTTCTCTACTCGCGGCTCAGCGCCCGGATTCGTCGCGGAGTTTGGCCAGGCGGGCGGGGGATTCATTGTCTAAGATGATGGACTTGGCGAAAGCGCCGGTTGATAGTGCCCTGCCGGTGAACGGACGGCATACGGATCTGAACCTCGACGCGTAGAAGGCGGTCATCAGACTGGCAGTGCCACAAACGCGAAACAGTTATTTCAATGAATCTCCGTGAACATGATCCCTAACCGGCAGTCCCCTGTGCTAGGATTAAACAAATGTAGAGCCAAATGTTTTATGGACCTCTATAATCCAGCTTCTCAACCCGCCGCGGCGGGACAGCGTCCACAACCGGCCGGCCGGAAACTCCGGATCGCTCTTCTTTGCCCGCGCGGTCCTCTTTACCGGCATCGCGGAGGGATCTGGAAAAAGACCATGCGCTATGCGCCGCTAACGCTGACGACGCTGGCGTCGCTCATTCCGCCGGAAATTCCGGCTGACGTCACCTTGCTCGATGAAGGCGTGGACCAACTCGATGCCGCCAAAATCGACGCGGATCTGGTCGGCATTAGCGCGATCACCGGGACCGCTCCCCGAGCGTACGAGCTTGCGCGCGAATTTCGAGCGCGCCATATTCCAGTTGTGCTGGGCGGAGTGCATCCCACGCTGATGCCGCAGGAAGCGGCGCTCCATGCTGATAGCATCGTGGCCGGCTACGCCGAGGAATCCTGGCCGCAACTGCTGCGCGATTTTGCCGCGGGCCGCATGCTGCCGCGCTACGATCAAAGCCCGCAATTGAAGCTCGCTAACCTGCCGTTCCCTCGCCGCGATCTGTATAAAACCGGAATGGTGAACGTCGCCGATACGATCGAGGCCACCAGAGGTTGCATTTTCCAGTGTGAATTCTGCGTAGTGCCGGCCGCTTGGGGCGCCACGCCTTTGCAAAAGCCAGTCGGCGATGTCATCGCGGATTTGCGGCAGATGGGAGCGAAACGGGCAATCTTCCTCGATCTCAATCTGATCGCCAACTTGCCTTACGCGCGTGAATTGTTCGCTGCCATGATACCGCTCAATCTTCGATGGGCCGGTTTGGTGACCACGACCATCGCCTGGGACGAAGAACTTCTGGATCTGGCGGCGCGCAGCGGATGCCGCGGTCTCCTGATCGGGTTCGAATCGCTGGATCAGAAGGCGCTCGACGAATCCAAAAAGAGCTTCAATATGCGCAAGGATTATCGCCTCGTGGTCGACCGCATTCACGACCGGGGAATCGCGATCATGGGCTGCTTCGTATTCGGGTTCGACTCCGACACGCTCGAGACGTTCGACCGGACCGTGGACTTCGTGATGGAGGCGAAGATGGATCTGCCGCGTTACGCGATCGCCGTACCGTTTCCCGCAACCGGGCTTTTCCGGCGGCTGAAAGCGGAAAATCGCATCCTGACTGAGGACTGGTCTCTCTACGATGGGCAACACGTAGTGTTTGAGCCCAAGAATATGTCCGCGGACGAACTGCTGCGGCACACTGGCCGCGCGTGGAAGAAAACTTACGAGTACAAATCGATTGCCAGGCGGGTGATCGGTTCGGGGACTCGAGTGCTGGTTTCGGGCGCGGCCAATCTCGGATACCGGTTCTACGCCAACAATCTCGACAAGTTTTACACCTGCGACTGGCAACTGGCGCCGCGCGGCTGAATAGGAGGATGATGCGACTCACACTGGTCCACCCATGCATCGGCCGGCGGCGCGGGCAGCCCTACATCCGCACCTGGCAAATGGAGCCTCTCGCTCCCGCGACCATTGCCGGACTCACGCCGAAAGACGCTGGCGCCGAGATCCGTTTTTATGACGATCGGACTGAGTCTATTCCGTACGATGAGCCCACCGACCTGGTTGCGATGAGCGTGGAGACGTACACCGCCAAGCGCTCCTACCAGATCGCATCCGAGTTCCGGCGCCGCGGCGTCCCGGTGGTGATGGGAGGCTTTCACCCGACTCTGGTTCCCGAAGAAGCCAGCGAATACGCCGAATCGATTGTCATTGGCGAGGCAGAAGGTCTGTGGCCTACGGTGGTGAACGACTTCGCTGCCGGCCGCTTACAGCGAGTCTATCGGCAGGGGAAGCGTCCTCCGCTCTGTGGACTCCGCCCTGACCGGTCCATCTTTGCCGGTAAGCGCTATCTGCCCGTTGGACTGATCGAGGCTGGACGCGGTTGCCACTTTCGCTGCGAATTCTGCGCGATTCAATCGTATTTCGGTAACACTCAGACGCGCCGGCCGACCGAAGAGATCCTCGAGGAAGTGCGCCGGTCGAAGAAGCCGCTGATTTTCTTCGTCGACGATAACATCACGTCGAACATGGATCAGGCCAAGGAATTTTTCCGGGCCCTGATTCCACTGAAGGTCCGCTGGGTCAGCCAGGCCAGTATCAACGCCGCCCATGACGAAGAATTTCTGCAGTTGATCAAAGCCAGTGGTTGCCAGGCGCTGCTGATCGGTTTCGAATCCTTGAACCCGGAAAACCTGAAGCGCATGCGCAAGGGCTTCAACCTGATGAAGGGCGGCTATGAGAAAGCGCTCGCCAACCTGCGGCGTCACGGGATTCGTCTCTATGTCACGTTTATCCTCGGCTACGACGAAGACGATGGCGACACCATGGCGGAAACGCTCGCGTTTGCGCAGCGCCACAATTTCTACATCGTCGCCTTCAATCATCTGACGCCGTTTCCAGGCACGCCGCTGTACAAGCGCCTGGAAGAAGAAGGCCGGCTCTTGTACGATCGCTGGTGGCTGCACCCGGACTATCAGTACGGGATGCTTCCTTTCGCGCCGCGCGGCATGACGCCCGAAGACGTGCAGGAGCGCTGCATGGAAGCGCGCCGCAAATTCTACAGCCTGGCTTCGATATTCCGGCGCAGTCTGGATTTCGAAGCCAACGGCAGAGGCTGGTTCATGTGGAGTCATTTTTACTCGATCAATCTGCTATTTCGCTCCGAAGTGATGCAGCGGCGGAATTTCCCGCTGGGCGATGAAGAGTACACTGCGCCGCTGTTGAAAGCGGAACATAACCGCGCATTCGAGTCCTCCCTGGTTACGCTGGCCTGAGCATGGGTATTCACGTCAATCTCGCGACGCCAGCCGACGACGCCAGCATCCGGGGCCTTCTGCGGCGCGAACCGGTGGGAGGCCGCATCGCTATTTCGTATGAGCGGGATCCCAATTTTGCGATCGGCTGCGAAGCAACCGGAGAAAACGTCACCGTGCTGGTGGCGCGCGATGCCGAGAGCGAAGCGATCGTCGGCGTCGCCTGCCGGTCTGAACGCGAAGTCTACGTGAATTCCACACCCGCCCGGCTTGGATACCTAGGTCAGTTGCGGATCGACCGTCGTTATCGCGGGCGTTGGCTGGTCTCGCGCGGCTATTCACTCCTCCGGCGATTGCACGAAAGCAATCCGCTGCCGGGTTATCTGGTGGCCGTTACAACGGACAATCGCGAGGCCGTGGGTGTTCTGATAGAAAAACCACGCAAGCTTTTCCCTTCCTTTCACGAAATAGCGCGGTACCAAACGCTGGCGCTTCGGGTGAAGCGCCGGAAACGCGAACCAGACATCGTGGCGGCCGCGCCTCGCGATGTTTCCGAAATGGTCCGCTTTCTCCGCACCGAAGGACCGCGTCGCCAATTCTTTCCCGTGTGGACCGCGGATCGCCTGCTCGGGGTAATCCGCAACCTCGGCCTTCGCATGGAAGATATTCAAATCGCGCGGCGGGATGGGAGCATCGCCGGAGTCATGGCTCTGTGGGACCAGTCGGCGTACAAACAGAATGTCGTGCGCTCGTACACGGGTTGGATGAAACTCGCGATGCCGCTCTATAACGCTTCAGCGCCTTGGCTGATGCGGCCTAAGCTGCCGCTGCCCGGAGAAAAGATCCGCAACGCCTACGCGGCGTTGGTTTGCGTCGCGAAAGACGATCCGACTGTATTTAGTGACCTGTTGACCGCAATCATGAAGCGCGCCGCCGCATGCGGTATTGACTATCTTCTATTGGGGCTCGATGAGCGCGATCCTCTGCTGGGCATCGCGCGCGAGCATCCGCACATTCTCTATCCAAGCCGGCTGTATCTGGCCGAATGGCCCGACGGAGAACACCTGTATGCTCGACTTGACGACCGTCCATCCTACGTGGAGATCGCGACCCTCTGATCAGCCTCGCCTTTGGGCTGAAGTTGTGCCGCGCGAGTTCTTGATGCGATCCGACGCAGAACAGATGTATGGATTGCTGGCGACGTATTTCGAAAATACGTCATACCGGCAATTCGAGCAGGATCTCGTAGAGAAGGAAGATATCATTCTGCTGCGCTCGCCCGAGGGCGCGCGAGTGGTTGGATTTTCCACGCTGATGAAGATTGAGGCAACCGTCTGGGACCGGCCGGTGGTAGGATTCTTCTCGGGCGACACCATCATTGCGCGCGAACATTGGGGGTCGTCAGTATTGGGGCGCTCCTGGGTGACGACCGTCTTCTCCGCGGCGGACCGCATCCATAGACGATCGCGCGAAACGCTGGTGTATTGGTTCCTGATCTGTTCCGGCTACAAGACGTGGCGGTATCTGCCGGTGTTCTTTCGCGAGTATTTGCCTCATCCGGAATGCGGCGCATCGGTTTTTGACCGCGAGGTCTTGCAAGTGCTTGCGGCCAAGAAATTCGGCGGCGAGTATGATCCGGAAACGGGCGTGGTCCGATTCGTTCATGCCAATCCCTTGCGGCAAGGCATCGCCGAAGTGACCAGCCAAAGGCTGAAAGACCCCATGGTGGAGTTTTTTGTCCGCATGAATCCAGGACATGCCGCGGGCGATGAACTGGCCTGCCTGGCATCGATTTCCCGTTCCAATCTGACGCCGGCGGGGCTCCGGCTGCTACACGCCAGAGTCGGGCAATGAATAGAGAAAAGGCTCGAGCAATGAATCTGATGCGCCAAAAGACCGGCCTGTTTATGTTGCTGGGCGTGATGGTAACCATCCTCTACTTTGGCGCCCAGCATGTCACATTCTTCAACGCCACACCCATGCCCGTGACGGCGCTCGATCGCGCCATCCCGTTCGTGGCGGCATTCATCGTTCCGTACTTGTCTTTTTTCCTGCTGATTCTGATACCGCTGGTCGTCATCGGCGATCCATTGGAACTGCGGGATGGCGTGTTCGGATTCGGTCTGATTGTCGTGGTGTCCACCGTGACGTTTGTGCTTTGGCCGACGATGATTTCGAGCGGCCCTTCGAATGAACTGCTGCGCGCGCTTCTCGTTCTGGATGGAGAGCGCAACGCCTGCCCGTCTCTGCATGCGTCGCTGGCGCTGTATTGCGCGATGTGCGCGCAGCGGAAGATCAAAAATGGATTTGCGCGTTGGGAGCTGTGGACCTGGACCTTCCTCGTAATGGCCTCGGCGCTGCTCATCAAACGCCATCTTGTCATCGACATTGCTGCTGGAGCGGCGCTCGGCTGGGCGGTCTACTTCGTGCTATTCCGGCCGATTCGGGTGGAGGCTTCCGACAGCCAGCCGGTGCTCGAAACACTTCGTATCCGTAGTCGCCTCGTCCAGGAAGTGCGCGATCTCAGCGCCATGACCCGGCACGATGGCCGCAAGCGCGCGGCGGAGTTGGCGATCTTCGTCGCCTTGGCCGCAACGGGGTTCCTGGTGAGCATCTGGGCGCGCTCTCTATCGTCCACCCCGATGTTAACGGCCGGAATTCTGGTCACCGCTGTTGCGCTCAACTCATTTCCATTGCTAATGCACGAAGGCATGCATGGCGTGCTGTTCCCGAACCGGCGATGGAACTGGATCGTCTCGGTGTTACTGGGATCGGCATTCCTGATGTCGTTTTCGTCGTATCGCGTCATGCACATTCGCCATCACCGGTATCTTGGTGACCCGCGCGATCCCGACGATTATCACAACTATTCGCGCAGCCGGCCGATGGTGTGGTTTCTGCACTTCGTGCGGCTCACGCTCGGGCCGATCCTTTATCTGTTCCTGATCCCGCTGCTCGCGTTGAAATACGGCTCGGCGCCACAGCGCAAACTCATCTGCATCGAGTACACGATTCTTTTCGCGATCTATAGCGTGCTGTTGCGTGTGTTTCCAGCGCGTGAACTCCTTTTGGTCTGGTTCGTTCCCCTGGTTCTTATGGGGATGCTCACGGCGATTCGGGGATTTACGCAGCACGGCATTACGGAAGCATCCGATCCATACCTGGCCAGCCGGACCATGCTGCCCAATCCCCTGGTCGCCTTCTTTTTGCTAAACGAGAACTATCATTTGGAGCACCACCTGTTTCCCGAAATTCCGAGCTATCATCTGCCGCGCCTACACCAGTTGATCTGGCCAAAACTGCCACGCGCGGTTTCCGGACGAAGCTATCTGGCGTTTCTCGCGGCGTTCCTGCGGGCGACGCCGCGGATGGATGAAACGCCGATTGGGCTTGTGAATCCTGGAGAGCGCCCGTCGTGATCGCCGGCATTGCCAATTCAGCGTGGCTTGCGAGCTGCATTCCGGAATACCTACGATACCGGCGGGCCCTGGGTCGAGTGCGCGAGGAACAGGAACGCGTTCTGCATGAAATTCTTCGAAAAAACCAACTCAGCGAGTTCGGACGCCGCCACGAGTTTGCGAACATCCGCACCGCGCGGGAGTATCAACAGCGAGTCCCCTTGCGCGACTACGAGGATTATCGCGATTGCGTAAACCGGATTGCGGAGGGTGAGCCGCGGGTACTCACCGAAGAGTCTGTACGGTTATTTGAGCCGACCGGCGGTTCCGCCGGCGCAGCCAAGTGGATCCCTTACACGTCTTCGCTGCAAAAAGAATTTCAACGTGGGATTCGCGCCTGGGTTGCCGACCTGTTCCTCCAAACTCCTGACCTCTTGCATGGTCCTGCATATTGGTCCGTGAGTCCAGCCGGTGCTTCCGCGGGAATGACGCCTTCCGGAATTCCGGTCGGTTTTGCCGATGACAGTGAGTACGTCGGTGGAATGCAGCGGCGGCTGGTCCAAGCGGTCATGGCGGTTCCTTCCAGCGTTAGAAAGCTGAGTGACATGGACGCCTTCTGGTACGCGACACTGCTCCATTTGGTCCGGCGTCCGGATTTGCGATTCATCTCAGTATGGAACCCATCGTTCTTAACCCTTTTGATGGAACGGCTGCCCCAGTTCGCCGATCGGTTGGCATACCAGGCGCCCCAAGCAAAGCAGGCCTTGTGTGCGGCGACGGCCGCGGAGCGGCACGCGCTGTTATGGCCCCGGCTGAAGCAGATCAGTTGCTGGACTGACGGGAATAGCGCCGCCGCTTCACGCAAATTGCAGGCGCTCTTTCCACAGGCGCGTATCCGCGGCAAGGGCTTGATCGCAACGGAGGGATTGGTCTCTTTTCCTTGGGAGGCGCACGGCGCGCCGGTTCTGGCGGTGCGTTCGCATTTCCTGGAGTTTCTGCCGGTCGATTCGACGAGTGAGCCTGATCTTGCACAGCCACAACTCGCTCACGAACTGGAGCCAGGGCAACGCTATTCTGTTGTCCTGACGACTGGCGGAGGGTTCTACCGCTATCAGCTTGGCGACATCGTCGAAGTGATGGGGCGCGAACGGCAGTGTCCCCTGGTTCGATTCGTTGGCCGGAATCAAGTAGCCGATTGGTGCGGTGAAAAACTGCACGAAACGCACGTCACCCAGGTTCTCGCCGAGGCGTTTCGCGAGATCGGAATCTCGCCGGCATTCGCGATGGTGGCTTGCGACGCTGAGGGTGATGTTCCGAACTACGTCCTTTACATCGAGGCTGACGTGGCAGAAGATAAGCTTGGCGAAGTTGCCGCTTCCGTCGAGAGCCGGCTCGCTGAGAATTTCCATTACCGCTACGCCCGCCAACTGGGCCAACTCGGCCCGCTGCGCGTGTTCGCCGCGCGGGATGCCGACGCGTGCTATGTATCGGCATGTATCGCGCGAGGCCAGCGCCTGGGAAATGTGAAGCCCATCGCGCTCGATTCTCGCGATGGGTGGACCTCGAAATTCGATGGATCCTTCGTGGAGACTCGATATGCCGCAGGGGGCGCGAGATGAAAGTTTTGATCGTCACGGGAGGGCTGGTATCGGGTACGGAAAACTCTATCGGGACTTCTCTGCGCAAGCTGTTTCAGCAGTGGCGAGCGTCCGAACACGCTTGGCTCGATTTGAAGATCAAGCTGGTGTTCGCCGAGTTTCTGATCCGCAAGCCGCGAGCCTCCGACAACGGCCTGTGGGCTCCCGATCTCACCGAAGTTCTGCTGGCCACGCTACTCAACCAGCAAGGCATGGCTTACGCGCTGGCCACCTACAGCGAGCTGTTCGATGAGCCTCGCAAGGTGGAACAGCTCTTAGCCGGCACGGACTGCGTTTTCGTTTCCACGACATTTCTTCGTGACCTGAGTGAACTCGCTCCTTTATTGCGGATGCTCAAACGCCCGCACAATCGCCTCGTCGTCGGAGGACCACTGGCCAGCCTGCTCGCGGACCGCTGGGACAGCGCTCTGGATGTCGATATTCTCGCCGCCGGCTATGGCGAATTTCTCGCCCCGCCGCTGGTGGACTGGATGCGCTCCGGATTCACCACGCTTCTGCCGCCTCCCGGCGGACGTCTCGTCGCCCGCGGGACGGCGCGAATCCTTTATAGCGGCGTGCCTCAGACCAACAACCTCGATTTTCTACCCACGCCCGATTGGGCGCTTTCTCAAGCCGATCGCGGCATGCGCTATCGCATGATCTACTACGAAAGCGTCCGCGGTTGCCCCTATCGTTGCAATTTTTGTAACTATCCGTACCTATTCAGCGACAACCGTTTTCGCTACAAGAGCGCCCGGCGGATGGTCGAGGAATGGGAATACTACCTTGGCACGCTAAACATCGAATACATCACCTGCCTCGATTCGCTGTTCACCGTGCCGCGGCCCCGGCTGGTGGAGTTCTGCCGCACTCTCATCGAGCGGGGCCTGAATCGCGTGAAATGGATCTGCTACGCACGGGCCGACGATTTGGCCGACGAGAATACCACAGCCCTCATGAAGGCCGCCGGTGCGCACCAGGTTCAGATTGGCATCGAGTCCGGCGACCAGGGTCAACTGGACAACATGGACAAGGCCTGTACGGTGGAGTCCAACGCCCGCGCCATCGACCTGTGCCGCAAACACGGCCTCACCACGGTGGCGTCGCTCATCGTCGGCTTTCCCGGAGAGACGCGCGATACTCTCGCCCGCACGCTCGACTTTGTGCGCAACCACCCGCCCGATTTCTTTTTCCTGGCCCCTTTCAGCACGCGGGCCACGGGCGTTCCCATGTTATCGGATGCCAACCGCGCCCGATTCCAACTGGAGACCACCAATCATTTGCGCACCGGCGCTCCCTATTGGCGCCACCGTACCATGTCCCCGGTGGAAATGGGAAATCATCTAAGAACCCTGCATCGGTCCATCATGAGCGATGGGATTTCGCTGCACGGGGCTCTTTATTACCACCGCCTGTTGGACTACCGTCCTGAGGAACGTGCGGCGTTGCTAGACCAGCAGCGCGGTATTGCAAAGAACTCACGGCTCGTTTCCTCGATATTCGATCGCTTAAACGCGTTTATCGACGCGCGCTTGGCCGATGATGTCACGGCGTCTTTCCCGGCGAAAGACGTTCCCCTTGCAACGACTCTCGTTCAGCTGCGGTAACGGGTGGCCAGCGCAACCGCTCACGCGGCATGATCGCGGTCCTTGGCCCCGCCGATTGTAGGCACTATTCCCACAGGTCGTACGAGTCGATTTGAGCTAAAGGTTGGTGGCTTCGCGTCGATGGAAAACCAGGAGGACGAAGCCCGTTGTTTGCACGCGTTCTTTGGATCGTCGAACGTCCCACCGATCTGATCGATACTCATCGCTTTGATCTGGTGATTGAGCAAGATGCGCTCCATGCGCTAAACCGTCTCGAGCAAAGCGAGTTTGACGTCATTCTGGCAAGCTTCCCATTGCCGGATTGGGACGACGAACTCGGGTTTCTAGAAGAACTGCGGCGGCTCGCTCCCACTACTCCCGTGGTGATCCACTCGCCGGAGGCGGCCGTCCGCACAGTCGTGCGCTTGATGCAGTCCGGCGCGTTTCACGTTCTCGAAAACGAGGATCCCACCACCACCTTGATGCTGGCCGCGCGTTCCAAAACTTTACAAAAAGCCAAGCCGGACGATCCCTGGCGCCGATACCTGGTGGGTGAGAGCCCCGCCATGCAACGGGTAGTGGAAGCCATTAGCCTGGTGGCCCCGCATCGCTCCACGGTGCTGGTGAGCGGCCAAACGGGTACGGGTAAAGAAATGGTCGCGCGAGCCATTCACGCTGCTGGCAACCGCGCTCACCTGCCCATGGTCAGCGTGAACTGTACCGCTTTTCCGGAAACCTTGCTCGAGGCGGAACTCTTCGGCCACGTGAAAGGCGCTTTCACCGGGGCTACCACTAACCGGATCGGCCGTTTCGAGCAGGCGAATCGGGGCACGGTGTTTCTGGATGAGATCGGCGATATGCCGCTCACTCTTCAGGCTAAGCTGCTGCGGGTTCTGCAGGAGCGTGAGTTTCAGCGGCTCGGCAGCTCCGAGACCGTGCGGATCGACGTGCGCGTGGTCGCCGCCACCAATGTTGACCTCGCTGAACGCATCAAAGACGGGCGCTTTCGCGAAGACCTGTATTACCGGCTGAACGTCGTGCCTATCGTGGTTCCCTCGCTCCAGGAACGCCCCACGGACATCCCCATCCTGGCGCGGTATTTTCTGGATAAGATCTGCCGTATCGAGAACCTTCCGCCGAAGTTTGTGTCCCCGGAAGCGTTGCGCCGGCTTTGCCGGCAGGATTGGCCGGGGAACGTTCGTCAACTGGAGAATGCCATCGAAAAAGCGGCGGTTTTCAGCCGGGAACGCCCTATGCTTACGGTTGCCGATTTCCAGTTGCCGGCCCCGGTCCGGCTGATCAGCGCGCAACGCCTTGGAAACCAGTCCTTTGTCGCTGTTCCCGACCATGGTCTGGATTTTGAACTCACCGTCGGCAATATTGAACGCAACATCCTGGAGCAAGCGCTGCAGAAAACCAAAGGCAACAAGAAAGCCGCGGCGGACATGCTGGGGCTGAAGCGTACGACGCTCTCGGCGAAACTCAAGAGCTTGACGGCGGTGGCGAGCTGATGCTGGAGGCTCCTACCTGTGCGGCGCGCACGATGAATCGCTTCGGGGCGGCGCCGATATAGCGGAATGGAAAGCAAGTGACTAGAGTGAGCGTCCGACGATCGGTGGCCTTTAGCACCCAAACATCCCGAGGCATCACGACTTGCGTGGATTCCACCACGTATTCAAAACGGCCCTGGCGCGTCTCGATCTGTATCCGATCGCCATTCCGGATATGCTCGAGCGGAAGGAAGTAGGTGTCGCGATGCGCCGCCAATGCGACGTTTCCCGGTTGACCCGGAAGTGACGTCGAAGGGATATGTCCGACAGCCAAACTCAAGGTACCGCTATCCGCGCCTTCCCGGATCATCTCGCTCAAACTCAAGCGTGGAATTTCTACCCGGCCAATCACGGACCGCTCGGCTACGTGTGGAGGCGCTGGACTGGCCGGCGTTGACGAGAACGTCTTGCCAGGATGTTGCTCCGATCTGTCCGGCATCTTTCCCGGCGTCTTTCCCGGCATCTTTCCCAACAAGCGGTCCCACTGATCTCGCAGGTAGCCAGCAACGGATGACGGCTCGCCCCGCAGATCCTGTTCGAAAGACCAACTCTCGTAAGCTTGCGACATGACGGCACGCGCGTGCAGCCAGACAAAAAGATCCAGCGCAATCAACCCGGCGAGAAGAAGAGAATATTCCACCCAACGGCGTCTCATGACGGCGAACCTTCCTCGCTAAACGCATACTCGGTTCGCGTCCGGGCGATCAGTTTGCCCCGGTCCGGGTCGGATACAGTCAACTTTATGTGCCGGATTCCTCTTCCATTCTGTTCCGAAGGGACGTAGCCAATGGTGTAGCGCGTTCGGATGTCTTTTGCAATCTGCTTGCATACTGGCACGATGCCCTCGAGCCTCGGAGGAAAATAGGCCTCGCCGCCGCTGATCTGCGCCAGCTTTTTCAATACCATCGGGTTCCGGTCCGGGTCGTCCTCGTCGAAGATTCCGATGGTGTAGATTGTCGCGACATCGTCCAGCACCGCCTGGTGTACGTCCTTCCAGTCATGCGTGCTCGCGTTATCGCCTCCATCGCTGATCAGGATCAGTGTCTTCTTATCTTGTCTGCCTTTTTGGAGGTGCTGCAAGCCCCGGAAGATCGCGTCATAGAGCGCCGTGCGTCCTTCGGCCGGCGTCAACCAGAGAGCTGTCCTCAGTTTCTTAACGTCATCGGTGAAGGGGGCCGACTCCGGAAGTCCCGAATAGACCTTTTCGTTGAAGTGCAGAACAAACATCTCATCCAGCGGATTGCTGGAGGTAATAAACGCCAGCGCCGCGGTAATCACTTCTGGACGCTTGGGACGCATGCTTCCGCTCTCGTCGATCACGATCCCGACCGTAACCGGAATATCGGCATTGGCAAAGTCAGTGATCGTTTGCAGTTTCCCATTTTCGTAGACGCGAAACTTTTCTCTGGTCAGGCCAGAGGCAAAGCCGCCTCTGGCATCCTTCACGCTCACGTCCAAGAGCACCAGCCGGGATGTCGTTCGGATGGTAAAATTTTCCTGCGCCCAAGAACGAGGCGCCACCATACCGCCCATCAGCAGGGACAACGCGGTACGCCGAACCATTAGCTGAGCCCTCCCGTTACACCAACCGCCGGCACACCAACCGCCGGCCCAACCGTCAACCAGGGTCGCGGCTCAGGCATTGCTAACGAGCCGCGACTAGAATTCCACTTTACGATCTCGCCACGCGCAACACAAGCGCGGCAGACACGAAGATCAAACCCGCGAGTCCGGCCCAAGGGAGCGTGCTAGCGGTATGCGGCAGGCTTTCGGGAGCAGGCGGCGGTGGAGTTTGCTGCCGTTCGGCTTGTGGTTCCTCGGGAGCGGGCTGGGGCGGAGAAGTATTTTGGGCGACCTGCGGTGGGGCCTCCTGCACGGGCTTCTCTTCGCCGTTCTCATTCACCGTTCCCACTTGAGCCGTTGACATTTCGGATTGTTGCGTGGCTGAGGTGGTGGGAACAAGCGTATGCGTAGACGCCGCGATGCTCACCGCTTCCGTCTTTGGGTAGGCGAATTCCTGTCCAAAATTGTCACCGGGATAAAACCAGGCGCGCAGGGCTTTGGGTTGTCCAGGAGGCGTTTCCCAGAAACTGAATTGTGTCTTTCCGGTTGGCTCCAGCCGGTAGTTGGGAATCGCGAGAATGGTGGTGATCAGGTGCGTCTCATCAGCGTTGAAGATCTGGACGATGTGCCGGTTGGAAGGCGAATCCAGCAACTTCATGACGTATTTGCCAGGTTGTAACGCCTGCCCGGGCACCTGAATCGGTTCATTCACTGTCAAGAGTGTGCGTTTGTCCCATTCATCCGCGCGCGCCGTGGGAGCGAGGGCCGCTCCGAGAAACCCTACGCAAGCGATAGCTAGCATTAAACGACTCATTGTTAACTCCTCGTAAAATTCTTAGGCGATTGGCTGATTCCAAGGACCAGCCGCCGGCCTGACATCCCTAGAGCACATTGGCTTCCAACGGACCGAATTTCAATGAATCAGTCATTTGCGGGCCGAATTACCGAAGTTCCAAACGGGAACTTTTACCAGGTAGAGCAGGAAGTGTCGAAGCGAAGACGTTATTAACGTTTGAGAGGATCTTCTATCCAAGGTGGCGTAGCGTCTATTAGATGTCCGAGTTCCGGTTCCAGTAGCTGCATTTTTTCTTTCATCTCCCAGGCAATTTTCCGGTAACTGAAGTGACCTTTCACTCCGGAACGAAGCCGCGTGAGATACTCCGCTTCGGCAAAGTCCATCTTAAAAAGAAATCGCGACCGGGCCGCGAACGGAAGCAGGTAGTGTGCTCCCGGCGTGGGCAACCTTTGCGCCGTAGCCAGGGCGTCATCCACCAAAGCTTGATATTCTGGAGCGAACCCAGCCTCGGCCAGCGATTCGGGCGTCTCGAATCCTAGATGCCATGTGAACGCCTGACGGAATTGCTGGCAGCGCCGGTGACGATGCAGATCGCGGTATGCGCCAATGTCCATCACAATGTCATACACGTAGGGCCCACCGCGGAATTCCCGTAACAATTCATCGCGATTGGTTCGCGAGCGGAGGGCCACATCAATCACTTCCTGCCGCTGCTGGGCGCTCCACTCCGATACCAGTTCGTACAATTCGCGATATGGCCGATCGGTCGCCGGGTATAGCAGTGTCGCAACGATGTCTAACATCGTGTCGGCCGGCCTGAGAAGATCCACCGTCTCGCAGCGCGCCCCCCTGGATGCGGGGAGGTTTTGCTCGGCCCACTGTCGTAAGTCGGCACGGCTCTCTAGTA
>DATFZA010000597.1:0-8753 GCA_035314765.1 Bryobacteraceae bacterium | reverse complement strand
AGCTATTCGCGATTCCCAGGGGTAACCCCAGAGAGTCGAACCGGACCCGGAAGCCCGATCCAACCAAACTTGGAGTATTCCACCGCTCCACAAAATGATAGCAATCTCTGAGCATAAGAGAGACACGCGTTAGACTGGATTTATGCGGTTCGTGATCGACGAAGCCAATCTGCCTGCGACCTTGACCGCGCAGCCGATGACCGACGAAGAATTTACCGCTTTCTGCGCCGGGCATCCCGACCTCAATTTTGAAATGACGGCCGACGGCGAGATCATTGTCATGGCCCCAACTCACTTTCTTACCGGAGTCGGCAACTCCGATATTGGCGCACAGCTCTTCAACTGGGCAAGCAAGGACCGCCGCGGCTTCGTTGGCGATTCCTCTACTGGGTTCGTACTTCCCAACGGGGCGCGCCGCTCACCTGACGCATCCTGGACCTTGAAGAGCCGTGTGGAAGGCCTCGATGCCCGCAAGCGGCGAGGGTTCTTGCATCTCTGCCCCGACTTTGTAATTGAAGTGAGATCCGATAGCGACCGGCTGCGGACCGTTCGCTCAAAGATGCGAGAATATTTGTCGAACGGCGCGCTGTTGGGCTGGCTCATCGACCCCGAAAACCGGTCCGTGGAAATATACCATCCGGATGGACAAGTCGAATCCCGCGCGGGCATCACGAAGATTGAAGGCGAGGGGCCCGTGGCTGGCTTCGTGCTCGATCTGACCTACGTCTGGGATCCGCTCGCTGGCTAGCTTAGGTCTATCCGCGCGCCGTGCCGGATAGGCGGCCAACAGTGCCTGCTCGGTGACGCCTAAACGCCGCGCCTGCTCCGACAACCAGAACGGAATCCTCGTCCGAACGATGCAAGCCTTGTCGCCACAAACATCGGGGCCGGAATCGGCGCCCGGAAAGGCAGCGCCAAGGTCCGGAACTACCACTTCAAAATCTGCCCTTCTCTGGGGATGAAAGCTTGCCCACCAGGTGTTCGAATTCACGAAGACCGGTCATGGTTCAATTATTGCCGAATAGGGAATCGCGCCCTCAGTTAACCCTGGCTCCCTCTCTTCTTTTCCTGATATGCGGAGACGCACTGAAGTCAATCGTCGTATCGGCTGAGGAAGAGAAGGCTGTCATAATGGATCAGACCAAGCTTAAATTGATCCAACCAACCACGTTGCCCTACTACGTTTTTGACGAACGAGAACTCCTTCGCAAAGTAAACCAATGAGTCGATGTCCCAGCCCAGGAACGTCATCGTAACCCCGTGCCCGAATACATCGATTGCGCCTCCGTCCGCTGTCCGGACCCTCATTGGTTCGCCATCCTCAATAGTCAGCCCAAGCTGTTCCCCGTATTCTCGTTGAAATATACAAAATGACGCCCCAGTATCAACGTTGGCGTAAAGTCTAACGGCTCTGGAGCCGCCGACCTTCAGTTCAATCGGAACTTCGATGCCATGCCTCTCGGCATAACTATGCCGCCGGAAAAATGTAATACTCTCCCGCATTCACCAACCGGCGAAAGGAAGGTCGTCCGCCACAACTCGTATTACCAGCGGTGGCGTGGTTTGGCCCTCTACTTTTGAGAAGACTTCTTTGGCAGTGGCGCCCTCGGCGAGGAGTTGATCCCCTTGGAGCGCAATCCAGCGTCCGGCATACTTGCCGCCGTTTTCAGTTAGCCATTTCGCTTCTTTCGCGAATGTTTCCAGTTCCTGTGCCCGCTTTTTTGAATCCGGCAATCGTCTCAGGACATTTTTCGCGCGCATGAGTTGTGACCTCAGGCTTGTCTCTTCGGTCGAGATCGGCGTCAGCGTTATGCCCATGCCTCGCACCACCAGGTGGCTGAGATCTTGGTCATACGGAGCCAATGCGCCCAAGCAACTCGTCGCTGCGTCTTCCTCTGCCCGTAGCCCCGGCGTCCAGTTCTCGTCCTTCCACTCTTGCGAGAAGCCAGTGGTTCGCCTTTGCGCCAAGGGCGATAAATCAACGAAGTACCCAGCAGGGATACTCTGTTGGTCCAAGATGGGGGAACCGTTCACGCTTCTATTGTGGCACTTCCGGGATGCCGATCAGACGGAGAGCCGCAATCTCGTCGTCAAAAAGCTTTTGAAGGATCTCGGGAAACGACGCGCGGCCCGCGAATGTACGCTGGAGACGCACAAACACCGCTCCGTCATATTTGACGGACTTTTCGATGATGAGCGAGCTGTCGGCCCGGTGAAGGGAAATGCCGTGGAACAACGCTTCGCCAACGAGGTCTTTATTGACCAACAAAGAAGTCGTTGTCTGAAAGTCGACATCTCCGCCTGTGACGTGGAAGGCGAGCGTCAATTTTTGCTCCGCAGGTAAAAGTCCTACGGCTTCCTGAAGCCGTTCAGAGATCTTCTCGAAGACCTCCACAATGTCGGGTGCCCGTTCCCAGACCGGGTTGGCCGCGATGAAGACGATCCAGTCCAGTCCAATCCGTGCGGCTACCTGGAGGCGTCGAATCTCAACATTGAGGTAAACTTCGCCAACGTTTGCTGCATCCTTGCTAAAGGAAAAATCCGACAAAGTAACGCCGTCCTCGTGCAATAACGCTCGGAGAGTGGAAACAAAAGGATTCGGCGTAGTCCAACGATGGACCCACGATTCGGGAAACGTCTGCCGAAGCTCCATGAATGACTCTGGAATCCGTGATGGGTTCGCCATAGAAATACCTAACCCTCCGCCGCCCCCTCCCCCGCTTTCTTCTCCAGATAAGCCGCCCGGCTCTCCATAATCGCCTTCCGGGCCTCCCTTGGGCCTCCCCATCCCAAAGTCGCCGTCACGCGCCCTTCCAACTCCTTGTAGATCGTGAAGAAGTGCTCGATCTCCCTCCGCACGTGAGCGAAAATCTGGTCCAACGTGTGCACCTGATCGTAACGTGGATTACGGTTCGGCACGCCGACAACTTTTTGGTCGGTCTCGTTCTGATCAATCATGTTCAAGATGCCCACCGGCCGGACTTCGATCAGGCAGCCGGCAAAACTCGGTTCCTCCACCAGGGCCAGCACGTCCATGGGATCGCCGTCGGACGCTAAAGTCCCTGGAATGAAGCCGTAATCGCCCGGATAGTGCACCGGCGAATACAGCGCCCGGTCCAGTCGAAACACACCGAGATTCCCGTCGTACTCATACTTGTTGGCCGAGTTCTTGGGGATCTCCACAATCATCCTCACCAGCTCCGGAACGTCCGGGCCAGGATCGATATCGTACAGTAAGCTTTTCATTTTCTATAGTTTAGCAGGACAAAAGACAGGTTTCACTAAAAACATTCTGTTACAAAATGTAGTGAAAAAAACTCTTGCAATGGATAGGCCACTCGTGATCTAATCCTTCTGTGGGCCAGAAGTGGCCCAGCTGGGAACAAAAGTGGACGATCAGCCCAAAGCTTCTCCGAACAGCGGCCAGCCGCGGGGGTTCTTCCCCGCGCACGTCGATGACCGTGGAAGGATTAAGCTGCCCGTCAACTTCCAGGACTTCCTCAACGGAATTGGCGACGAGTCGCTATATGCCACGAGCACGGATGGCGCCATAGCTCGACTCTACCCGATTTCCCTATGGAAAGAAAACGAAAAATACCTGGATGTGTTAGCGAAGGAAGATCCTGCCGCTGCCGACTCGCTGGCGTTCATCACGCAGCACTATGGCGCCGAAACGAAGATGGACTCTCAAGGCCGCGTCACTCTGCCGACCGACCTCCGCCGCGAGCTGAAGCTCGAGGGTGAGGTCCGGGTGGGGTGCGTTCTCGGCGCCATCAATGTCTACAATCTCGAAAAGTATCAGGAATTCCTGGACAATTCCCGTGCTGCCCTGGCGGCAAGCCTCAATACTGCCCGGACGAAAGGGTTCCGCTAATGCGAGCCTATGCACGTCCCCGTCATGTTGCGCGAATGTCTCGAATTTCTGGCGATCCAGCCGGAAGAGACCTATTTGGATGCGACCGCCGGTCTTGGGGGCCATACGGGAGCGATCGCGCAAAAGCTGACCTCGGGACGGGTAATTGCCAACGACCGCGACTTCGAATCGCTCGAAATAGCGCGGAGCAACACTTCCGAATGGAGCAGCCGAATCTGCTACCATCACGGTCCGTTCTCACGTTTGGATGCCGGGCTGCGCTCCTGTGGCGTGGATCGGGTGCAAGGAATTCTGGCCGACCTGGGCGTCAGCCGCTTTCAACTGACGGAGCCGGAACGTGGCTTCTCGTTGATGGCGGACGGTCCTATCGACATGAGGACCGATCGGTCTCAGGGCGCGCCGGCGTCGGACCTGGTGAATTTTGCTTCAGAAAAAGAACTAGCCGATCTGATTTATCAGCTCGGCGAAGAAAGGAGGTCGCGGAGAATAACCAGAGCAATCGTTCGGGCGCGGCCCATTCACAGCACGTTGCAGCTAGCTCGAGTGATCGAACAGGCCGTGCCCCGAACGGGAAAATTGCATCCGGCCACGCAAACATTCATGGCGTTGCGGATGGCGGTAAACGACGAATTGGGAGAGTTGGACCGGTTTCTCTTGAGCGCGCCGGATTTGATCAAACCGGGCGGCCGGATGGTGGTGATCACCTTTACCTCATTGGAGGATCGGCCGGTAAAACGCAGGTTTCAGGAACTCGCCCGGAGCGGGCGGTTAATGTTGCTGACCAAGCATGTGGTCAAGCCAACGGACGAGGAAGTAAGCCGGAACCCGCCGTCGCGCGGCGCCAAGCTGCGAGCGGCCGAGGTTAAGTAAAAAAAATCAGATAAACACGAGATAAGAACATGGCGACACTGGCAACCATTTTTGACCGATTTTTCACCGTGCGGGCCGCGGAACAGGCCGCCCCGCGCACCTGGGAAGACGAAGAGCCCAACCGTCTCCGCTGCTTTCCCAACGAAGACGTCTACTTCTTCGTTAAGAAGATTGACAACACCCAAGTTGTCCGGGAGTCCGACCCGGCCGCCCGCAGCACCTGCTGGCGCGTGATTGGGTCGTGTGTTGCCGCCGCCGTTTTGCTCATCGCCGTCTTTCTGCCCAGCCTCTACGGTCTAATCGCTGGTTACCAATTGGAAGCATTGGGGCAAGAACGGCAGCATTTGGAGATCGAACGCTCCGCTTTGCAATTGGAAGAGAGCCGTCTGATGAGCCCGCAGCGCCTCGAAGAGTTGGCGCGGCAGCAACAGTTCATCGATCCGGCGCCGGCTAAGGTCGTCTATCTGGACGGCAAGCCGGAAGGCATTCTCGCCAAGAGCATCGGCGGACGCTAAGACGTGAGGACGTTTTATGGAGATACAGGGCACACGAAGAGTCAATCTTCTCGCCAGGCTCGGCTTTGTCTGGGCCGTGCTGATCGCTGCCCGCTTGCTGCAGCTCCAGATCGTCCAGCACGCAAAGTATCAGGCGCTGGCTCGCGACCAACAGGAAAAGACGGTCGAGATTCGCGCGCCCCGAGGCGCGATTCTCGATCGAATGGGCCAGCGCCTGGCCCTGAGCCTGCCAGTGGTCTCGGTTTGCGTCAATCCGCTCCGGTTGCCCGATCCGGCACTCGAAGCAAACATTCTCGCTCGCATTCTCGACCTCGATCCCTCTGAGCTGTTGAGCCGCTTTCAGACCGCCAGCGCGGCGGGGCGCGGGTTTCTGTGGGTCAAACGCCGCATTGAGCCCGAACAAGCCAGGCGGCTCGCCGACCTGAATTTCGAGTGGGTCGAGCTCCGCACGGAATCGGTCCGCTTTTATCCCAACAAGCAACTGGCTGCGCATGTGCTCGGTGGGGTGGACTTTGAGGAGAACGGAAACGCCGGCGTGGAGCTGGCGCTCAATGACGAACTGGAAGGCCATCCGGGAGAACGGCGGGTAACGGTCGACCCCCGCAAGCAGAGTTTCCATTCCACCACCGACAGTGAAGCGATTCCCGGCGAAACCATCAAGCTCACCATTGACAGCCGCATCCAATTTGCCGCTGAACGCGAACTGGAGAAGGCCGTTCACCAACACGGCGCCAAGACCGGCAGCGTGGTGGTACTGGACCCACGCACGGGCGACGTTCTGGCGATTGCCAACTATCCGACGTACGACCCCAATGAGCCGCCGACGAAGGAGCAAGGTCTCACTCCGCGCGACAATCTCGCCCTCTCCACGCCCTATGAACCGGGCTCGGTCTTCAAAGTGATTACGCTGACGGCCGCGCTAGAAACCACACGGCTGCGCCCCGAAACCATCGTGCCCTGCGGCAGTACGGTGACCATTGCCGGCCGCGTGATTCACGATCACGGGCACTATGGGTCGCTTCCCATGGAAGACGTCCTGGCGCGATCGAGCAACACGGGCGCGATCAACATCGGTCTCCGCGTGGGAGACGCAAACATGTTCGAGTATATGAAGCGCTTTGGTTTCGGACGGCCAACTGGCCTAACTCTACCGGGTGAATCCAGCGGATTGGTCCGGCCTCTGCGCCGCTGGTCGAAAGTTTCCATCGGGTCCGTCGCCATGGGCCATGAGGTCGGCGTTACGACCTTGCAATTGGCGCAAGCCTGCTCCGTCATCGCCAGCGGCGGATTGCTCATCCGTCCCCGGCTGGTGGCGGGCGCGGCGACCGAACCGCCCGTGCGCGTCATCCAGCCCGAAACCGCCATCACTATGCGCCGCATGATGGAGGGCGTGATCATTAAACCCTACGGTACCGGCTTTCACTACGCGCATATTCCCGGCTACACGGCGGCCGGTAAAACTGGAACCGCTCAAACGGTCGATCCCAAAACCGGCAAGTACAAAAGTGAATATAACGCTTCCTTTATGGGTTTTTCGCCGGTAACGAATCCCGCGGTGGTGGTTGTCGTTTCGCTTCACGGCACGCATGGCGAAGCCGGTTTTGGCGGGCCCGTGTCGGCGCCGGTGTTCCGTGAGGTGGCGGCGGTGGCCTTACGCATTCTGAACGTGCCCAAAGACCTTCCGGACGACGCGCCGGAAACAACTTCGCCCGTCAAGGCGGACGAGAACGATCTCTCCATTGCTGTCTTGTCTCCAGTCCCTCAGCCGCTGGCCGGGGCATCGTTAGCGGAGCTTTCCACTGCTACGCGAGCGGAGCTTTCCATTAACGATGTGCCGGACCAGCGGTCTTTTTCGCAGCCTCCGGAGCAGCTCGCCGGGCCGACCGTTCCCAATTTCCGTGGCAAAAGCGTGCGTGACGTCATCGAGCAGTCCGCCGCGCTGGGCATTCCCGTCGAATACGTGGGCAGCGGCGTGGCGCGGAACCAGATTCCGCCAGCCGGCGCCCTTCTTCCAATCGGCGAACGAGTGCGGGTACAGTTTGGACACTGATCCGGAAACCATGACCGTGCGCGAGGTTCTCTCGGGAGTGGCGCTCACCGCCGAGCCTCCGGAGAATCTGTGGAATGCGCTTGTGCTGGGGTTGGAGTACGATTCGCGCCGCATCCAACCGGGCTATCTGTTTTTTGCGTTCGCGGGCGCCCATGCCGATGGCCGCGGATTCGCGCAATCGGCGATCGACAAGGGTGCGCTGGCAGTGGTGAGCGAACTCCCCGCGCCCGCGGACTTTCATGGCGTTTGGCTCACCGTCGCGCACGGCCGCAAGTCGCTGGCCACCGCGGCTCGTAATTTTTACGGGCAACCGGATCAGCGGCTGGCTCTGACCGGCGTCACCGGAACCAACGGAAAGACGACGACAACATTTCTCATTGATTCACTCTTGCGTCACGCGGGAAAAACGACGGCCCTCATCGGCACCATCGAGTACCGGCTGGGCCAGGAGGTTCGCCCCGCTGTGAACACCACGCCTGAGTCTCTGGATCTGTTTCGCATCTTTCAGGAACTCGAGCGCATTGGCGGAACGCACGTCACCATGGAAGTCTCTTCCCACGCGCTGGCCCTGGGCCGGGTGCATGGCATCCATTTTCATACGGCTGTCTTCACCAACCTCACCCGCGACCACCTGGATTTCCATGGCACGATGGAAGCCTATTTTGAAGCCAAACGCCTCTTGTTTGCCGATCCGGACTTCGCCATCATCAACCATGACGACGAGTATGGCCGACGTATCGGTCCATGCGCCGGCACGAAAACCATCACCTATGGCTTCGAAAAGGGCGCGGATCTGCGCGCCTCCGGACTGGAGATGACTTTTGCTGGACTGCGGTTCACGGCCCACTACGCGGGCGAAACCGTTCCGCTGGCTTCCCCGCTGACGGGCAAGATCAACGTATACAACATCCTGGCCGCTTGCGGCGCCGGGCTCAGCTACGGACTGGACTGGAGCACGATCGCGCCGGCTATTCAACAGACCCAGCGCGTCCCCGGCCGATTTGAAACCGTGGAGGCCGGACAGCCGTTCCTGGTAGTGGTGGACTACGCGCATACTGACGACGCGCTACGCAACGTAATCGCCATTGCGCGCGCGCTGCCGCACAAGCGTGTGATCACGTTGTTCGGTTGCGGGGGCGACCGCGACCGCACCAAGCGCCCGTTGATGGGCATGGCCGCCGCCGAAGCTAGCGATTTCGTGGTGCTGACATCGGACAATCCGCGCAGCGAAGATCCGCTCGGGATCATTAACGACGCCCTGGTGGGCCTGCGCCGCTTCGACACGCCGCACCTGATTGAACCCGATCGCCAAAAAGCCATCCATGCGGCGCTGGCTGAAGCCGAACCGGGCGACATTGTTATTCTCGCCGGCAAGGGCCATGAGCCCTACCAGGTGCTCAAGGACAAGACCATTGCGTTCGACGATCGCGAAGTAGCGCGCCAG
>DATFZA010000596.1:0-3109 GCA_035314765.1 Bryobacteraceae bacterium | reverse complement strand
CAAGCAGGCCGAGGAAACGGCGCGCGATCTGAGCGGACGATTAATATATGCGCAGGAAGCCGAACGGATGCGACTCGCCCGCGACCTGCACGATGATTTGAGCCAGAGCCTCGCGCTGCTTTCCATCGAGCTGGAAATGTTTGGCCAAAGGCAGCCTGCGGAAGGTGGGTAGATCAGCCGGCGGATGCAGGAATTTTCGGCGCAGGTGAAGAGATTGTCGTCGGAAGTTCATCGGCTTTCGCACGAGTTGCATCCGGCGAAACTGGAGCAGCTCGGCCTCGTAGCGGCACTGCGGGGATTTTGCGAGGAATTCACAGTGGCGCACGAGATGGCTATTGAGTTTGCTTATCGCTCGGTGCCTCGAGCGGTGCCGCAGGACACGGCGCTTTGTCTCTACCGTATTGCTCAGGAGGCGCTGCAAAACGTGGTCAAGCACAGCGGCGCGATGGCTGCAAGAGTCGAACTAGACGTGGAGGGTAGCGAGCTTCGACTCGTCATCGCCGATGACGGCGTTGGCTTCGATCCGCAGACGATGCGCGCCAACGGCTCGCTCGGCCTGATCAGCATGGGCGAGCGCGTTCGGTTCGTGCATGGGCTGCTTTCGGTCGAGTCACAAGCGGGTAAAGGTACGCGGGTTGAAGTGCGCGTGCCCATCGCCGGGGTCGATGAATCTCTCCTAAAACCGATGCGCTCAGAAAGACCACCGTCCCAATGAACCGCCCCCCGCGCGTCCTTCTCGCCGACGACCACACGATGCTCCTGGACGCCTTCCGGCGTTTGTTGGAGCCACGGTGCGAAATTGTCGGCACCGCGGGCGATGGCCGCACGCTTGTCGATCTCGCGACCAACACCCGGCCCGATGTGATCGTTCTCGACATCTCGATGCCGCGGCTCAACGGTATGGACGCTTGCGCGCAGCTTCGCCGAAAAATGCCGGAGTCGCTGTTGATCTTCCTCACGGTGAATGAAGATCCCGACATTGCGGCAGAAGCGATCGGCCTGGGTGCGTCGGGTTATTTGCTCAAGAGCTCTGCGTCGGGCGAGTTATTCACCGCCATCGAGCAAGCGCTCGCGGGGAAGATCTACGTCACGCCGCTCGTTACCAAGCGCGTACCCCTTGATGTATTCCTGCGCAAAGCCACGAAGCCCGGCGTAGAGAAGCTCACCGTGCGCCAGCGCGAAGTGCTGCAACTCCTCGCCGAGGGCCTCTTAATGAAGGAAATCGCGGACCTTCTCCATGTGAGCACGCGCACCGTAGTCTTTCACAAATACACGATCATGAAACAACTTGGCGTGAAGACGAGCGCCGAGCTGGTGCAATATGCCCTCGAGCACGGAATGCTGAAAAAGCACGGCTAGTGTTCTCCCGAACACTGTAAGTTTTGACAGTTTCGGCGATTTCCAGAAACGCCTATAGGTGGCGTTGTGACCGCCTCTTCCTCGATTCCGGATGCCGGCTCTGCGGAGCGCCCGCGCGTGCTTCTGGCGGATGATCATCCGGCTGTGCTCGCGTTGACGGCCGCCGCGCTGGCGGACGAATGTTTGGTCGTCGGTAGAGTGGGCGATGGACACGAACTCCTCGCTGAGGCGGAGCGTCTCCATCCTGATGTCATTGTGCTCGACATCACCATGCCGCGCCTCGACGGCATCGAAGCGGCGCGCCAATTGCGGCGCTCGCACCAGCCTGCCCGCCTCGTATTCCTCACGGTCCACGAAGACGCCGACTACGCACGGGCCGCACTCGATGCGGGCGGGATAGGCTATGTCGTTAAGGCGCGGCTCGCTTCCGACCTCTTGCCTGCCATTCGGGCAGCGCTCGCCGATCGTCCCTTCATCTCGCCGACCGTGCGCCTCGATGAAGCGAGACGGACCTCTCCCGATCTCCCAGGGAAACCAACACCAACAGAAAACCATGAAGAAAACTCCCACTTCATTCAGAACTCTGAGTAGCATCAAGCTGCCCACGATTTCAAATCGTGCTCCAATAATTTGGTTACTGCTGGGAATTGTTGGGATTGGCTCCGTTTTACTGCTTTCAAGCGGAACAATGGCGATCCCTAACGCTACCGCTTCCAATCCGGATGAGCGGTCCGGTGGTCAAGCTAACAGGAAGGCGCCGCCAGGAATGGCCTGGATCCCCGGCGGCGCGTTTCTAATGGGAACCAACGAAAAGGAGAGTTTTCCAAACGAGCGGCCCGCTCACCTCGTGCAGGTTCAGGGTTTTTGGATGGATGAGCACGATGTGACTAACGCCGAGTTCTCCAAGTTTGTTGAAGCAACCGGGTATGTGACCACCGCGGAGCGTCCGGTCAAATGGGAGGACTTAAAGAAAGAGCTTCCACCCGGTACGCCGAAGCCGGACGACGGCGCTCTTGCACCTGGAGCGCTGGTGTTCACTCCAACCGCGGGACCAGTCCCTCTCAATGATCTATCGGCTTGGTGGCGTTGGGTGCACGGAGCGAACTGGCGACATCCCGAAGGCCCTGAAAGCTCTATCCATGGAAGAGAGAATCATCCGGTCGTTCAGGTCTCATGGCATGACGCGGTGGCCTATGCTCAGTGGGCTGGCAAGCGGTTGCCCAGCGAGGCGGAATGGGAATTCGCCGCCCGCGGCGGCTTGGAATCAAAGCGCTATGTCTGGGGTGACGAATTCAAGCCAGGGGGAAAATATATGGCGAATACCTGGCAAGGATTATTCCCGGTTCACGACACTGGCGAGGACGGATTTATAGGCACTTCGCCTGTGGGCTCCTTCCCTGCCAATGGCTACGGCTTGTACGACATGGCCGGCAACGTGTGGCAATGGTGCAGCGACTGGTATCGGGCCGATAGCAACATCGAGGCTGCCAGCAAAAACGTTTGCCGCGACCCCCGTGGACCCGCTGAGAGCTATGATCCAGGCGATCCGTACGCTCCCAAGCGCGTTGTCAAAGGCGGTTCATTTCTTTGCAACCCCGACTACTGCGAGAGTTATCGCCCGAGTGCGCGTCGCGGGACGCCGCCCGACACCGGTTCGTCCCATACAGGTTTCCGGTGCGTGATCTCAGGAGACAACAGCCAAGTTACCCGTCCGGTTAAAAGCCAATCTTCCCTCACAAAATAAGCGTTT
>DATFZA010000595.1:0-3783 GCA_035314765.1 Bryobacteraceae bacterium | reverse complement strand
CAGCGGCTGGTACAACGGGGCCGGAGAACTGTGCATGAACGCGCCGGATTTAGCCAAGTGGGACATCGCGTTTCTCCAACATAAGGTATTGACGGCCCGCTCCTACGAGCAATTCACGCGCGAGGTGGACTTGAAAAACGGCGACCACACGCACTACGCGCTCGGCTTGACCATCGGAGACTTCCGGGGCGTGCCGACCTTCGAGCACGGCGGCGAGGTCTCCGGTTTTCTGGCCATCAACAAAGTCTTTCCGAACAGGAACGGCGCGGTGATCGTGCTCTCGAACGCAGACGGCGTCAGCCTGACCGGCTCCCTGGCGGACGATGTGGCCAAGTTGGTATTCCTTCCGGAGCAGCGGCCGGAGTCGAAAGCCGACACCGAAAATGTCCAGGCGATTCTAACCAGCCTGCAAAAAGGCGCCATCGACCCGGAACGCTTTACCGGCAACGCCCGCAGCTACTTTGAAAAGGCCCTTCCGGATTTCGCCAGTTCCCTGTCGGCCCTTGGGCCGCTGAAGTCAGTGACGTTCGTCAATGAGACTCTGCGCGGCGGCATGATCCATCGCATCTACCGCGCGCAGTTCGACAAGAAGCGCGTGCTGCTAAACATTTACGTGATGCCGGACGGAAGGTACGAGCAGTTGATGATCACGGAGTGACCTACCGAGTGATCAGCTGACCCGCGCGCTGCTCGCGCCGCTGTTTTAGCAACTTATGGATGGCGCGGCAGTCCTCAGCCAGTTGTTCAAACTGATCCGGGTAAAGCGACTGGTATCCGTCAGAGAGCGCATGATCGGCGTCGGGATGTACTTCAACGATCAAGCCCGATGCGCCCGCTGCGACCGACGCTAGGGCCATTGATGGCACTTGATCGCGCTTGCCGGTTCCGTGGCTTGGGTCGGCGATGATCGGTAAATGGCTCAAGCGCTGGGCAGCGGGAATCACGCTCAAGTCCAGCGTGTTGCGTGAGTGATCGGCGAAAGTGCGCACGCCGCGCTCACACAAGATCACGTTGTAGTTGCCTTCCGAGAGCACGTACTCCGCGGCCATCAGAAATTCTTCTAGCGTAGAAGACATGCCGCGCTTCAAAAGAATCGGCAACGGAGACCGCCCGGCTCGGCGCAGGAGCGAAAAGTTCTGCATGTTACGGGCGCCGATCTGCACGCAGTCGGCATATTTCTCGACCAGATCGAGGGACTCGATGTCTACCGCCTCAGTAACGATGCCCAGGCCGGTCTCCGCCCGAGCCTCGGCCAGGTATTGCAGACCTTCTTCCGCCAGGCCCTGAAAGGCGTAGGGCGAAGTGCGCGGCTTATACGCGCCGCCTCTCAGCAATTGAGCGCCAGCCGCCTTTACAGCCCGCGCGGCTTGCAGAATCTGCTCCCGGCTTTCGACCGAACACGGTCCCGCGCACATCGCCAGTTCCTCGCCGCCGACCGGAGTCCCATGGATGTGGACGATGGTGTTGTCCGGCTTCACCTCACGGCTGACCAGCTTGTAGGGCTTCGAAACGCGGATGGCCTCGGCGACATTCGGTAGCGGCTCGAACTCCGCCGGGTCGACCGGCCCGTGGTTGCCAGTGATGCCGATGGCCGTACGCTCGGCCCCGGGCATGACATGCGGGCGGAAGCCGAGACTCTGAATTCGCTCGCAGACCTGCCGAATGTCCTCGGCGGAAGCCTGCGCTTTCATAACGACTAGCATTTTCTTGAGTGTAACGTTTTCGCGGGGTATAACCGACAATAAGCCAATCTCTGCGTCTCACGGCCACCCAGCGCAAGCACTGCGGCAGCGCGACCTGAACTCTGCGCTAAGCATGAAAGAAAGATTGTGGGGCCGACCCCTGGTCGGCGGGCGACCCCCTGGTCGCCCTCCTCCCTCACAATCGAATCCTCCCAGTGGGTGCTGACTAAGGACGGTCCGCCGAACCGCAATTACCGTTCTTGAAGGTGACGGTTATGGTATCACCGAAAGGGTGATTCGCGTTTCGCGTCTCGACGACAGTGACGAATTCGTATTCGATTGACTCAATAGAAACCGCGCCCATCGATTGCGACATCCGTAGCAGCTCTAACCCGCGCATCTGAGCCGGCACCAACTCCGCGAGAAAATCATACATGCGTTTCTTCATGTCGACGGTGTTAGACACCTTTTCGTTCGTCGGCATCAGCGCAGGCACCTGCAGTCTGCACGCTTCGTTGGTCGGGCCGTAATCGACAACCAAGTCGAAACCCGCCGGCATGTGGAAGGTTTCCCGGTTGAGCGGTGGGCCGAACCTTGCCCGCAAAGCAAAGGAATCGAGTTGTGCCATCGCGGGCAGGATGAACAAAAAGCAGCAGATAGCAAACCGGCAAAGATGCATCGAAGTCATGTTTCAGTATACGAGCGATAGGCCTAAGGCACAGCGTAATCAAGTTTTTCAACCAGACGGCCTTGACAGCTTAAATTTTTCAATGTATAAATTGATTATCTGATGGACTGGCAAGAGCTAACGCAGCTAACGCAGGGCCAGCCGATGGTCATCGAGCGGGTCCGGCTGACGGAGAAGAACATCGTCATTGACGGTTCCTTCGACCTACCCCAACTGGCGCGCTTGAGCCAGGAAGATCAGGTTTTTGTCGCGGCGTTCGTGCGCAGCCATGGTTCCATCAAGGAAATGGAGCAGACTTTTGGCGTCAGCTATCCGACCATCAAGTCGCGGCTGAACCGCATCGCTAAGAGCCTCCAGTTCGTGGAAATCGATCCGGCGCCGTCGCGGGTGGAGGTGCTGGAACGGCTCAATCGCGGGGAAATCACCGCCGAGCAGGCGATCGAGGAAATGGAGAAATGAAATGAAACGGGGTAAGAGCTACGATGTTCAAGTCGGCGTGCCGCTGCCGCTGATCTGCGCGCTATTGATGCCGCTGGCGATCTTGTTTCTGCCGCTGGCCTTGGTTGGCTGCCTGATCGCGGGAGTCCGTATTCAACGGATGCTCGGCAATCTTTTCGAACTGCTCTCGTCATTGCGCGGAACTAGCGTCCAGGTCGCGCTCAAACGCCATTCGTTAATGGTTCACATTCCTTAGGAGGCCAACATGAACGAAAATCGCAGGCTGATATTGGAGATGCTCGCCACGGGCAAGATCACGGCGGAGGAAGCCGAGCGCCTGATCAGCTCGTTCGAAAAAGAATATTCGTCCACCAACGGCACGGACGCGCGCCCCAAGGCCAAACCCAAATACCTGCGTGTTCTGGTGGAAGCCGAGGACGAAAAAGACCACGGTCCGGTGAAGGTCAATGTACGGATCCCGATGCAGTTGCTGCGGGCGGGAGTGAGGCTGACCAGTTTGATTCCGCCGCAGGCGCGGAATCATGTCAACGAGGCCCTGCGTAAGCAGGGGATAGAGTTCGATTTGAACCAGCTCAAGCCCGAAAACCTGGAAGAAGTGATCGATCAGCTCAACGATCTCACCGTGGATGTGGAGCACTCGGACGCCAAGGTAAGGGTCTTCTGCGAGTGAAGACCCCGTTTCTGGCGCCCGGATAATTTAATTGTGCTTGTCTCTGTAGATTTTCCGGCTGAGCCGGTTCTGTTGGCGGTTGACCTGAGCCTTCTCGTTGTTGGTCAGGTTACCGCCGTTGGCGCGGCGGTCCGTGCGGATCTCCTTATTCAGGTTGGCTTCCTTGTGCTCCAGATTCGCGGTTTCCCTGGGAGTAAGTGAACCGCTCTTCACGCCCTGCGCAATCCGGTCTTGCTGGTTTTCCTTGCGCTGCGCTATCCGCTCATCCGCATAAGAAAGGCCCT
>DATFZA010000594.1:0-3613 GCA_035314765.1 Bryobacteraceae bacterium | reverse complement strand
CGGTGGAAATTCGAACAACGTCGCGCTACACTCTGTCGGCATTGGGGCGTTCCTTGGATTCGAGAAAAGCTGTGGTGACAGCAGGATTTTCTCAGAATCTATGCCCCAATGCATCTGATTCGGTGAGAAATGCGGGCTAGCGCTGAAGCATTGCGAGGTTGTGGCGCCAAAACCCGGACCCTAAACGCACCGCGGCAGGATGAACGTCCCCCGCCTCCCGGTTGATTGGGACACCTCGTAAGCGGACGATCTCCGCCAGAGAGGTGTATCATGGACAGGCAAAACGTTGAAGCGCGGCCGCGCGACGCGGAGCGGCCGCAAGCGTCCGGCGCAGCGTCGCCCGGCCGCGGCGGCAGGATGTCCCAGCAACAAAAGCCCGCCGCGGTGCTCCGATTGTTGCGGGGCGAAGACCTGAGACGGTCTCACGCGGTCTGCGCGTCACGGCCGCGACGCTCAGTGGCTGGCGCGACGCGTTCCTGGCCGCCGGCGAGGCGGTGCTGACGACAAACCCCGCGACCGGGGAAGAGCTGGAAAGCGACCGGCTCAAGGCCAAACTTGGAGCAGCGGTGATCGAGCGGGATTTGCTGCACGAGAAGATCGCCATCCTGCAGGCCAATCGCCCTTTGGCCCGGCGGAGGCTCGCGCCATGAGCGCGGTCGATTCACCGACCAACGGCAAGCCGTATGGCCTGACAGCGGTCTGCCGGGTCTGGCGCATCGCCCGATCCGGCGTCTATCACCACCGGGCCCCGCCGCCCGAAACGCCGCCGGGACGACGGCGTGGGCCGATCGGCGCGATGACCGATGAAGCGTTGATGGGGGCGATCCGCGATGTGCAGGCGGCAAGCCCGTTTCACGGTGAAGGCCACCGCAAGGTTTGGGCGCGATCGCGTCACGCTGGCACCCGCACATCGTTACGCCGGGTGCTCCGGCTGATGAGCGAGAATGGGCCGTTGGCGCCCGGGCGTGCCGGCTCATGGCGCGGCCCACGCAGCCACAACTGCACCATCATCCCGGAGACGGTCGACACTATGTGGGGCACCGATCCGACAACGACGTTCGCCGGCGAAGGGCCGGCGGCGGTGTTCATCGCGGTGGATCATTGCTCCGCCGAATGCGTCGGCATCCACGCCCACGCGCGAGCGACACGCTTCGAGGCGCTGGAACCGATCCGCCAGGGCGTGCGGCGATACTTCGGCGGCTTCGCCAATGACATCGTGCGCGGACTCGCCGCGCGGCATGACCACGGATCACAAGACATGTCGGACCACTTCCAGAAGGAAATCACGTTCCGGGCATCGAAAGCTCGCCCGCCTTTGTCCGCGCTCCCGAAGGGCAATGGCTGCGCCGAGCGGTTCATCCGCACGCTGAAAGAGAATCTGTTCTGGGTGCATCACTTCGAAACGATCGAGGAGCTGTGTCAGGCGTATCTCACATTCCGCGAGACCTACAACACGACCTAACTTGATCGAGCGGCACGGGTTCATCTCACCGGCCGGGGTTCCGGCGGAAGCAACTTCAGCCCGTCGCCAAGGCGGCGTAGGGTTCAATCCGGTGTCCCGGAAACCGCGGGCGGTACGAACGCCGCGTCCGCCGCTACGAAGACTCTGATCGGAGTTCTGGCGCCAGAACTCCACAGCGTAATAGCGTTACGTTACGCAGCATGCTGTTGCGCCATTTCTATGCCACTGCGTTTTCGGTGGCCTGGGTGTCAAACCCGAACAGGTTCAGTCCCATCCGTTCCAGCACTCGCAATGCCAACTGTTTGCACGGTGGGCTAATCTTCGGAACCGCTCCTGTGTCCCTCAGGAGCGACACATACCCGTTGATTTCGGGGACGGGGGACATCAGTCGGTTGACGTAGCGTCGGAGCTCCTCAGCCAGCTCCCGATCCGCAACGTCACGTGCCCACTTTTGGGTAGGCCAGCGGTTCGGCAACCCAACCGCCTCTGGAAGCCTGTCGAGGTCCGCCCTGACAACCCGCAAGTCCGTTTGGGACTGCATGAAGGGAAGGATGGTCAGGTCAGCCACCTTCGAGAGGACCCGATCGATGTCGGGTCGTCCACCACCTCCATCAATCAGGACGATCGCACGCTCCATTCCTTGAAGGCGATCTACAATGCTACCAAGCTTGTTCGGGTCGCGGCCATCCAAGGTAGCGTAGCGGCGCGCTTCGGGCGGAAGAATCTCCCGGCGCGGGTCGGTAGAGATATGGAAGGCTCGAACGCCGTACATTGCCAATCCATGCGCGATCGCATGGCTCGACGTTGTCTTTCCAGACCCACCCTTATCTCCCGCGAGGACGATGATCTTGGCCATCGTCAAGCGTCCGTTTGACGGCAGAACCGCGTCGCTAATTCTGGTTCCCGCAGAGCACCCCGAATGATGCCGCGCACGACGTCTTGGACGGTCGGCATTGGCCTTCCGGGAACGACAAGCCTTCCGGCCAGCTTCGCCAACGCGAGGTGATCAGCCTGAGAGAGTCTGACGTTCACTGGCATTCCGTCCACCCCGGCCTTTGCTGGCCGGCCGCCACGAGCCTTCGCTGACCCACCGGCCTTTGACTTTGCATGCAGCGACTCGGCGTGCTGCGCGACGATCGCTGGGGGAGGGGAGGGCGGTCCGGACTCGATCTCCTGACCTCCTTCCGGCTGATCCAAACCCGCATTCGCGGTCGCGCCCGGCCCGGAAAACGGGAGGCCCTGAAGTTCCTTGGCCAGTTCGGCACCGCTCAGCTTGCGAGATGCCATTTGAGCTCCTGCGGCGTAAATCACCGGCCGCCTATTGCCACACCTCGGCACCACCGCGCCAGAGTTTTTTGGGGTTTTGGTGCCACAACCGGATAATGTTTCCGCATTGGGGTGCTCTGGAGTTGCAACCTCCCGCAGCTTTGTTCTAATGCGCTGTCAGGCCTTCCGACTCGCGCGCAGAGGGCGCCGAAACGGCTTGGCGAGGGGAGGTGATGCGGTGATGGCATTGTGGAACGCCACACAGGGTGATCTTCGTCGGAACGCTGCGAGCAGCACCGGCAGCTCCAACGAAGTGGAGCCGAACCGCCAGTGCCTCCGAGTCGCGCTCAATCTGGCCACATGCCTTCGGGCACACCACCACTGCCCGTGGTGAACTATGCCAGCACAGCCGGTGAACTTTACCTGCGGTGCCGGTGAACTCTGCCAGCGCTCGATAAGTATTTGGTCTGCAGCGTTATCATGGACTTACTTGAGTTATCCCGTGAACTCTGCATGCACACCACTATCTCAAAAAAGAATCAAACCTTATAACTATAGTCCTTTGCTGGCAGGGTTCACCCCAACGCCGACAGGCCGCTCGCAAAGTTCACCGGGACAAAAGCTTATGAAGCCTGCCAGATGGCTGAACTATCGGAATCGGCACCATGGAACCTGACCTGTTCTCGTCTGAGACAACCGTCCACGACCTGATAGAAGCCAAAGGCAGGCGAGGGGCCAAGGAGCTTGCGGAACGTGTCAACGACTTTGATACAGCCGGGTTTGGAATTTAAGCTCTATTGTGGGGCGTCGATTCAGGGTCGTTAAGTTGGTCGAGCCAAGCGGCGCTTGCTGCTGGCCTCGGCCGTTCGAGGATCGGACCGTCGT
>DATFZA010000593.1:0-2814 GCA_035314765.1 Bryobacteraceae bacterium | reverse complement strand
GACGCGAACCGGGCACCCTGGCGCACGGCGTTCACCAAGCGGTTATAGGTATAGAATGATTGACCGAGCTGAAATACGCCAGTAAAAGCGGTGCTGATCAGTACCAGCGAGCCCGCAAACTCGATTAGCGCCGTGCCCTTGCGCGAACGCGTCATTCGAGCAGCCTCGGCGGTCCGCTGGCGGCTACGCTCGACGCGGAAACCGTGGAGGCATCCGCCTGGATCGCTCCCAGCGCCTTCAGGAAAATGATCGGCGCGCGCACGGAAACCACCACGCGGACCTGGCTGGGCTGGTCGAAGTAGACTTGAACATTTTCTATGGGCCTGGAGCCCATATCCCATTTCATGGGATGGTCACCTCCGGCGAGTTCGCTCGCGGCTTTGCGGGCCTTATCAGGGCCTCCGCCGCTGCCATCCAATTGCATGGCGGCATTCAAGGAAGCGGCATCGGTGAAGGCTTGCAACTCGCTTTTAATCAAATACATGCGGCCTGCATCGACCAGGATGCCGGCCAGTCCCAGCAGCACGGCGAGCACAATGGTGGTCGCGATCAAAACAAACCCCTTGCGCCCAGTTCTCACCGCCATTTCTCCACATCAAACCTTTCGGCCATTTTGCGTCAGCGCTTTAGACACTCCTGTTACTCTGAAAGATTCTATGTCAGATGCGAAGTTGCAGATAATCCCGCTGGGCGGGCTGGGCGAGTTTGGCATGAACTCGATGGCCATCCGGTATGGGGACGACATCATTGTGGTGGATGCCGGCATGATGTTCCCGGACGCCGAATTGCTGGGAGTGGATGTAGTCACGCCGGACTTTGCCTACCTGGAGCAGAACCGCGAGAAAGTGCGCGGCCTGATCCTCACCCACGGCCACGAAGATCACATCGGCGCGGTGCCGTTCCTGTTATCTCAAATCGACGCCCCGGTATATGCCACGGCATTCACTTTGGCGCTGGTGGAGCGGCGCCTGGAAGAGCACGAGATGCTCGATAAGGTGAAGCTCAACAAGGTCAAGCCGGGCGGCAAGGTTACGCTAGGCCCGTTTGTGGTCGAGTTCATCCACGTGACGCACTCCATTGTGTCGGCCGTCGCTTTAGCCATTACTACGCCCATCGGCGTGATTATTCACACCGGCGATTTCAAGGTGGATCCAACGCCCATCGACAACGAGATGTTCGATCTCCATACGTTTGCCGAGTACGGCAAGCGCGGCGTGCTACTGCTGATGTCGGATTCCACCAACGTGGACCGGCCGGGCTACACGGAAAGCGAGCGCGCGGTGCGGCCGCGGCTGGAAGACATCTTCCATCGCACCGAGCGGCGCCTGGTCATCTCGTGCTTCAGTTCGTCCGTTCCCCGGTTGCAGCAGATTCTCAATCTGGCCGCTGAATACGGACGCAAGGTAGCGCTGCTGGGACGCAGCATGTTGAGCGTTACGGAAATCGCTCACTCGCTGGGCCTGCTCGACCTGCCAGACGGTATTCTACTCCGGCCGCAGGACATCATGCAGGCGGCGCCGAATAAGGTCGTGGTGCTGGCGTCGGGGACGCAGGGCGAACCGATGTCGGCGCTTTCGCGCATTGCGGTGGACAACCACAAAAACATCTCGGTCGAGAAAGACGACACGGTGGTGCTCAGCGCCCGCATCATTCCCGGCAACGAGAAAGCGATTTACCGGATGATCAATCACTTCGCGCGGCGCGGCGCCGACTTGGTTTACGGCACCATGAATCCGCCGGTGCACGTTTCCGGTCACGCCAGCCGGGAGGAATTGACGCTCATTTTGAATCTGGTGCGGCCCCGTTACTTTTTGCCGGTTCACGGCGAATACCGCCAACTGGCCATGCATGCGGCGCTGGCGCAGCATCTGCGCAGCGCAGGTTTGGAAGACACGTTTGTGTTGGAGACAGGCGATTCTCTCGAGATCGACCGGGCGGGCGCGCGCCGCGGACCCAAAGTGCCGGTTGGCCGGGTTTGCATCGATTCCGGCACCATTGACGAAGTGGTGGAAGATATTATCATTCGCGACCGCCGGCACCTGTCGGAAGACGGGTTCGTGCTCCCGATCATCGCCATCAATAAACATTCCGGCAAGAACGAGACGCTGCCCGAGATCGTGAGCCGCGGGTTTGTGTCCTTCGAAGACGGATCGGGATTATTGCAGGAGGCGCGCCAGGTGGTGGCAAGGACGCTCGAAACTTCGACGGCCGAAGAACGCTCCGATTGGGGTGTGATGCAGGAGAAGATCCGCTCCGATCTGAAGCGGTTTTTGACCAAACAAACGCAACGGCGGCCGCTGATCATGCCAGTCATCCTCGAAGTATGACGGTGTTGCCCGGAGTATGACCCTGTTAGAGGACGCATCCGGCTTCACTGGCTCAGCCGATGAGGTGTTTACGCCGGATTCGGAAGAAGCTATTTGCGCGCTGTTGTGTCAGGCATCTGAACGTGCGATTCCGGTTACGGTCTGCGGTTCGCGGACGGGCTTAACCGGCGGCTCAATCCCTGATGGCGGCTGGGAAGTCTCGCTCGAAAAATTCCGGGGGTTGCAGGTTGGCCATGGCCGCGCGCGCGCCGGAGCCGGCATCACTTTGGAGACGCTGCAATCGGCCGCCGGACAGGCGGGACAGTTTTACGCGCCCGACCCCACCGAATGGACCGCCAGCGTGGGCGGCACGATTGCGACCAACGCCAGCGGATCGCGCAGTTTCCGTTTCGGAAGCACGCGGCGGCACGTGCTCGGGTTGCGGGTAGCTTTCATGGATGGTTCGGTGCGCGAGTTCCGGCGAGGCGACAAAGTGGATTTTCCGGTC
>DATFZA010000592.1:0-4912 GCA_035314765.1 Bryobacteraceae bacterium | reverse complement strand
CGCCGTCGAGATACACGTTTGCGGGCGGCGTCGCGGGAGCCCAGAGCACAACCGTCAACGCGTTGACCTCAAGAATCGCGCTGTCCGACAAAGCGACTGAAGCAGGGCTGAAGTCCACCTCGAGGTCGATGAAGTTGAGCACGCCGGGAGCCAAGGTGTAAGGTAACGTTGGCACGCTCGGCTGAAAGAGAGAAAAATATTCGCCAGACAGACTGATGTTGGTCACCTGAACCGACGACGCGCCCACGTTTCGAACGCGAATCGTTGTCGCCAGCGTCTGCCCGACGCCGACTGGTCCTAGGTCCAAACTCGCTCCGATTGCGGTTTCGGTGCCGTTACTGGCATTTACGAGAAAGAGCTGGATTTGACAAAACGAAACCAACGGGAACACCGCGGCCAGCACCAGTGCGCGGAGGATCATGGCGCGTTCTCCGGCAGTTGATAAATGGCTTCCTTATCGCGCCCGGCGCGGAAGACATAGTGCCCGCCGCTCGAATCCTTCACCGACCACCAGCCCGCTCCCAACTGTTCAAAGGAAACTGCGCCTTTTAGCTGCGCTGCCAGCGCGATCTCGGCGCCGTTGGCGCGGCGAAGGATTAGGCCTCGGCCGTTTGTAAAGAGAAACTCGCGGTCGTTGAGTAACGCCAAATTGCCGTCCACGTTCGTCAGCGGAGCGGAGGTTTCGATCGCCCCGCTGACGCCATCTACCGTCAGAACATACACTTGCAAGTTGTTCTGGCGTACCGCGATCCAGACGTGATTCGCATCGGGCTGCGCCAACCCGAGCACTTCTCCAACCAAATCCAGCGCCACCGTGGTGAGCTGAACTCCGTCCCATCGATGCAATGTTCCGTCGGAAACGAAATACGCGAAGCCGGCGTGTCCGAAGAAGCTGAACAAGGCGGGCCCTGGCCCAACCTGGAAATCCGTTTCGACTCCGGCATCGATAATCGACAATGCCGTATCGGTCTTCACAAAGGTGAAGGTTCCTGAAAAACCGGAAGACACCACCGAATTCGCCACTGCGTCGCCCAACAGAAAGTTTCCAGCGACGCCCAGCACCGGACGCAATTCGCCGGCCGTGTCCGAAACAAAACCGATCCGCGGTGGAACCACTTGCCCCCAAAGGCTGCCGCTCGCCAGCGCAAGAAGAAGCAGCAGAACAACGTAGATTTCTCTCATTAGGGATGTCCTACGGTGACAGTCGGCGTACCCACTTGCGGCGCAGCCAGGAATGGAGAGCTGAGCGTGACGGTTGAGTTCGCCTCCGCCTTTAGATAAAGGCCGGCTCCCGCGGCCGCCGCAAGGCCCAGAAAAGCCAGCCATTTCCAGTGGAACGAGTGCGAGGAGTGGAAATCGCCGTCGCCGCCGGCCGTGACCGGCATCACCGGCTCCGATTTTGGAGCCTCAATCTTTGCCTCAGCGTTCCCGGGAGCGGCGGCCTTGGGTACCGGCGCAACCGGCGCCGCCGCAAAGGTTTCACGCACCATCAGCCCGGCCCGGGCATGATCCTTCACCGCCGTAATCTTGACGTCAAAAGTCCCCGCGGTCTTATTCAACTGCGCCGTGGCGACACTGGCCCGCCCGTCGGCATGCGTTTCCGCCTTGACCGCCGCCCCCGGCTCCGGCGCCTGAAACGTAACCACGGCCCCGTTGACCGGCTGCCCCTGATCGTCGGTCACTTCTACTGTTAGCGCGCGATCGGCGTCACCAGCGGGGATCATCCGAAGCTGAATCGCAATGGCCGGATCGGCCGCAAGAAAAGTCACCGTAGTGATCACGGTAACCAGATACCGCAACATTGTTCGCTCCGGAATAGTTGTGTCCGAATCCCGGAGGAACTCTCATACTGACTCAACATTTTTTATCAAGTAGTAACCGCCAACTCCACCAACCGCTCACCCAGCAAATCCAGCACCTGCCCCGGCGCGGCTCCGTCCACGGGAAGCCGCAGCACTCCCGCGGGCGTGAACTGCGCCCCCTCGGTCTTGGCCACCAGTTGCATCAACCGCATCGGATCGATGCGGGAATCCTTGTGGAACTTCACGTTCAGCGCCCCTTGCCGCCGGTCTACCGCTTCCACGCCCAGTTTCTGCGCCATCGATTTGAGCACTGAGAATCGAAGCAGCAGGCGCACCGTCTCCGGCGCCGGGCCATACCGATCCTCCATCTCCGCCAATATCCGATCGCAATCTTCCTGCGTGACCGCGTCCGCGATCCGCTTATACGCCCGCAGACGCTGCTGTTCATCGGCGATATATTCGGTTGGAATGCGAATATCCAGGCCCAGGTTCAGCGTGGAATGCACCTCCAGAGGAACCTCCTCGCCTTTCAGCTCGTGCACGGTTTCTTCGAGCAAGCGCACGTACATATCGAATCCGACCGCGGCGATGTGGCCGTGCTGTTCACCACCAAGAATATTTCCCGCTCCGCGCAATTCCAGATCGAGCGCCGCAATTTTAAAACCGGCGCCCAGATCGCTGAACTCTTTCAATGCCGCCAGCCGTTTGCGCGCGATATCGCTCGGCTGCGCGTCGGACGGCAGTAATAAATACGCATAGGCGCGCCGGTTAGACCGTCCCACACGCCCGCGCAATTGATACAGCTCAGATAGTCCATAGCGCTCGGCATTCTCGATCAGGATCGTGTTGGCCAGCGGGATATCCAACCCGTTCTCCACGATCGTGGTGCACACAAACACGTCGTACTCATGCCGCATAAACGCCAGCAGCACTTTCTCCAGCTCCGCCTCGCCCATTTGCCCGTGACCCACGCCAATCCGGCAGTGCGGAAGCAGTTCCTTGACAAATGCCGCGCGGCTGAAAATGCTGTCGACCCGATTATGGACGAAATATACCTGCCCTCCGCGCGCCAGTTCCTGCTCGATGGCGGTCTTGATCAAGTCTTTATCAAAATGCGCCACCACCGTGTGGATGGAGAGCCGGTCTTTGGGCGGCGTTTCAATCACCGACATATCGCGAATGCCCAACAGGGACATGTGCAACGTGCGCGGAATGGGCGTGGCGCTCATAGTCAGCACGTCCACGTTCTGCTTCAATTGCTTTAAACGTTCCTTGTGCCGCACGCCGAAGCGCTGCTCTTCATCCACGATCAGCAAACCGAGATCCTTGAACTCGACGTCCTTTGAAAAGAGCCGGTGCGTGCCGCAGACGATGTCTACCTTCCCGTCCGCAATCTCCTCCAGCACCACTTTGATCTCTTTGAGTGTGCGGAAGCGGCTGAGCATCTCCACCTTCACCGGAAAGGGCGCAAAACGGCGTTTGAACGTCTCGAAATGCTGGAAGGTCAGTACTGTCGTGGGCGCCAGTACGGCCACCTGCTTGCCATCGCCGAGCGCCTTGAACGCTGCGCGCATGGCCACTTCGGTCTTGCCGTAGCCTACATCGCCGCACAGCAGCCGGTCCATGGGATGCTCGCTCTCCATGTCGCGCTTGATCTGCGTCACAGCGGAGAGTTGATCCTTGGTAGGCGCATATTCGAAGGCGTCTTCAAACTCGCGCTGCCAGTTGGAGTCCAGCGAAAATTGAAAGCCGGTTATGAGGCGGCGCTGTGCGTAGAGCTTGAGCAACTCGTCCGCCATATCGCGCATTTTGGCCTTGACCCTGGATTTGGTGCGATCCCAGGTCGCGCCGCCCAGGCGATCCAGCGGAGGCGCGGCGCCTTCGCCGGCCCCGCGGAATTTCTGCACCAAATCCATGCGGCTGAGCGGAACGTAGAGCTTCGATTCGCTGGCGTATTCGAGCAGCATGAAGTCGCCTTTGTTTTCGCCCTGCGCAATCTCGCGAATCCCCAGAAACTTCCCGACCCCGTGCGTGACATGCACCACAAAATCGCCCGGTTTCAAGTCCGCCATGTCGGCTTGGAACGCGGCCATCTGCGATTTGCTAGGCCCGGGCTTGGCAACAAACTCGGAAGTCTCGAACAAATCCTCGGCGCCGAAGATGGCGATCTTCGATTCCGGAAAAACCACGCCCCGCCGGACGCGCCCTTTGACCAGGAACGTACTGGCCAGCGAACCCGCCATATAAGAACGCTCCGCCAAATAAGGCTGCGTTGCGTCCGCCGGATCGATACCTAGCTGGAAGGGCACGCGGTATTCCTGAAACACATCCGCCAGGCGCTCCAGTTCTCCTGTGGATGGCGCGACGAACACCACGCGGTTGCCCGTTTCAACTAGATTGCGCGCTTCCGCCACGGCGACTTGCATGTTGTTGCGGAACTGCATCGCCGGCCTGCTGGATACTTCGGGAGAAGGCGTCCCGCTGTGCAACTCCAGTTCGCGCAACACCAGCTCGGCGAGGCCTTCGCAATGCGCTCGAAACTCGTTCCAGTGAAAATAGTTTTGAGCCGGCGGGCAAGGCGCGGGCCGCTCCGCGTCTTCCAGCCGCTTCCAAAATCGCTCCGCCGCCGCCGCAATCTGCTCTGGCTCGTCGAACACCACCAACGGGTTTTCGACCAAAGACAACAGCGAATGCGTGCGTGGCCGCACCATCGGCACGCAAAACTCCCATCCCGGAAAGGAATCCCGGCCGCCGAGTTGCTCAAACAACTGCGGCGATTTCGGATACTCCATCAGCGGCAGCACCAGCGCCTCACTGACTTTGAGAACGGACCGCTGAGTGTCCACATCGAAACGCCGGATCGATTCGATCAAATCGCCGAACAGCTCAATCCGCACGGGCTTCGAAGCTTCGGCCGGAAAAATATCCAGGATTCCGCCGCGCATCGAATATTCGCCGACCATCTCCACTGGCTCGCGCTTTTCGTAGCCGATGCTTTCGAGGTGCTGCAGCAAATCCTCCACGGGAACGTCGTCGCCCACGCGAATCGTCAGTGCAAGCTGCCGGTAAAACTCTGCGGATTCGGTGCGCAGCAGAATGGACGCGGCCGG
>DATFZA010000591.1:0-14731 GCA_035314765.1 Bryobacteraceae bacterium | reverse complement strand
GTGATTGGCGCCTTCACCGCCGTTCGTTCCGATCGTTGAAACACAGATGGCCGCGGGCGCGTGGCTGCCTGGGCCCGAACTCTTTCGCTGTCGACCAGGATGTCTGGTTTTGCTGGCGTTTCGGCGGTTGACTGCACAGGTTCGGCAGCCGGCACGGCGTGATCGAGGTGACGCGCGGAAACCGCTGCGGAAGGGGCTCCGCTCGGCGGGTATGTGGCTTTGTGGCTATTGCCGTTGCTGTGCCCATTGCCGTGGCCATTAGTTTCAGGCAGGACCACCTTGATCTCATGGACCGGAACCGTGGCCGTCGCTGGCTCAGGTTCTACTTCCTCCGGATGAAACTCTTCCAGCGGAACCGGCAGATCCAGATCCCGCGTCACTTCAAGAATCTCCTCGGCGCCGACCTTGCGGACTTGCTGGCTGAACGCCAATAGCAGGGCGTTATCGCAGATGGAATTCACCAGCCGGGGAATACCGCGCGACCACTGGGCAACCAGCGCGACCGCTTCCTTGGTGAACGGATGCGGGTCCGCGCCGCCAAAACGATTCCAACGATACGCGATAAAAGCGCCGACTTGCCGCGTGGCCAGGGGGTCGATCTGTAACCGTACGGCAATGCGCTGCTTCAGTTGCCACAGGTCCGGATGACTGAGAACGCTCTTCAGCTCCGGCTGGCCGGCCAGCACAATCTGCAGGAGCTTGTCTTCGGCGGTCTCGAAGTTGGTCAGCAGCCGGATCTCCTCGAACACGTCGTGGCTCAATTTGTGGGCTTCGTCCACGATCAACACCGCCGTCTTTCGGGCCCGATGCGTTTCGAGCAGCAGTTCTTCCAGCTTGAGAAGACGCAGCGTTTTGCTGGCCGGCATGTCGCGCAAACCAAAGTTGAATAGCAACAATTCCAGGAACTCCGCCGGCGAAAGCAGCGGATTGAACACCACGCTGCAGCGGGCGCTGGATTCCTTCGAAAGCTCCACTAGCCGCCGCAAGAGCGTGGTTTTGCCGGTCCCGGCTTCCCCCGTCAGAACCACAAACCCTTTGCGGCTGAATGCTCCGTAGGTCAACCCCGCAATGGCCTCCCGATGCGCCGCCGTCAGATACAACGAACTCGGATCGGGCGTCATCGAGAACGGGTTTTTTTGTAGTCCGAAGAATTGGTAATACATGGCGCTTAGTCTCGTCTTCCCAAACTGAATGCGGGCGGCTGAATACAGGTCGAGACCCGGCCCAGCACCAAAATCTTCGAGGGAAGTTCCCACTCGCCCAGAAACACATCCTTCTTTAGTTCTCTGGCCAGGCTCAGCGCCAGCCCCAGCGCGAGGCCAGCCAACGCGCCGAATATATACATCACGCGGCGCCGCGGTTTGATGGGCAGCTCCGGCGGGCGGGCCGGTTCGAGCACCGTGAAGCGCTCAGACTGCTGGCTCTTCTCCATCTCGGTGGCCATTTCGGCCGAGATTCTCTTGTCGAGCAGCGACCGGTAGTTCGCTTTGGATGTCTCGTAGTCGCGCGTGAGCGCCGCCATCTGCTGTTCGCGGATGGGTAACTTCTCAACCCGAGCCTGGTAGTCGGCCATGTCTCTCAGGATTCGCTGTCGCTCCACCGCCCGCCCGCTGATTTCCTGGTCGAGAACTTGCAGTTGGGTTCGCGTGGCGGAGGCGCGTTCCTTCTGCTTGTCCAACTCGGCCTGAAAGGGAGCAGCTTCGGCGCCGCTCGCCACGGCCGCGGGCGTCTCGGCAGTGGCCGCAGGCGGGTTCTTCGCTTCGTCCGCCAGTGCTTGTTCCAACTCGCGCTTCACTCGCCGCACTTCCGGATGGTCGTCATAGTAACGCTGGCTCAAATCGTTCAGTTGCGCCCGGAGCCGGACCGAGGGGAGCACAGGGGCGGCCGGCGCCGGACCCGGCGGTGGATTCGCTGCCGCCGCCGTGGCTGCGCGCGTCAACGTAGATACTGAACTCTCGGCGAAACGGAGACTGTTCTCGAGCACCAGCTTGTTTTGCTCGGCGCGCGCGGTTGCCTCTTGATTGCCTTGCAATTCCTGCTGCAAGCGTGACAGCGCACCCATCAGAGCCGTTTCCTGCTGCGGCAGCTCTCCCGCCCATTTCAGCTTGTAAGTGCTTAGTTGCGCTTCCTGCAGATCCAAACTCTTCTTAGCTTGCTTCAATTGGTTTTCAATAAACTCCGACGTTCCCTCCGCCCGTTGCTCGCGAGTCTTCACGTTCTGCGTGACAAACAGGTCGGCCACTTCATTCACTACGCCCGCTGCGACAGAGGGACTGGGCGCTTCATAAGCCACCCGGAACGCCCCCGGCCGGCCCAGACTGAAACCCCGCTCCAGAGTAATATCCAGATCGTGGCGCAGCTTGTCGACCAGCTCTTCTTTAGGTTTGACCTTACGCATGCCCGGATATAAGTTGTACTTATCGAGAATTTGCTCCAGACGGGCCACGGTTAGAACTTGCTGACTAATAGAGTTCAAACTGTCTTGGACCGAGACCTGCACAGTGGAGGCGACGAACTTCTCCGGAATCTTCTGCGAATCCACCAGGATCACTGCTTCGGCCTCAAACACATCGGGCAAGTTACGAATGACCACGTAGGCCAGCACGCTGATTACTGCCCACACACACAAGGCGAGCCAACGCTGCTTCCAGAACATCCGGACGATGGACCGTGGCAGAAAACGCGGCTGCGGCGCGAACGAATTACCGGCTTGCGGCATCGGGATCACACCCGCCTTTCTCACTTGTCAACATCTTGTTGTGGCCGTGACCACTAAGCATTTCAAAGTCCAATCGGAAGCGCTCCTTGGTTCCTCGGTGCTAACGTTTTCTTCAGTTGCTGGCGAAAGCCCCGCGATTCGCGTCTACGGCGTAGTCTTGACGGCTCCGCCCAGAGGCCCTGCGTTTCCGGGTATCTCTGTCGGAACCGGAATCCACGTAAATGTGAGCCGCAGAACCTGCGCGCTCAAGTTGTTGTATACCGTCACCGGCGCCAGGCTGCTGCTCAGATAGCCGTAGCTCAGGCTTAAGGCCATTTTCCTCGTCAGCGCCCGGGTCAGGCTGGCGCTCGCCTGCCAGTTGTCGCCGTCCCCAACTGGCCCACCGGTCAGCCGTTGATAGAAGATCGCGAGATCGGCTGACCAGTTGCGGCCTGGTTGGCGCCAGCTAAGTATGCTCCGGACGCCTTGGCTCGAGGAAGATGCGAGCCCATAGAGATCGCCCGCCATCTTCTGATACGACACAATGAACGACGTTTCGCGGCCGTGGTAGCCCAGGCCCAGGCTGGTAGTGAACTGTGAACCGGAAATTGGGATTCGCGGCAGTCCGGCGGGAGTACTGACGGGGATGTAAGTCGCCACTCCCGCGTCGGCGTATGCCGACCACCGGCGTGACAACTTCCTCGAAAAAGTTCCGCCGCCTGAGGTGGCGCGATAGTCTCCGAATACGGTGTGATATTGCAAGACCGACGCCTGGCCCCCAACCTCCGTTCGAGGCGTCAGCGAGTAAGCGGCGATTACATCTACGTTTTCAAACTGTGCCCTCGGTATGACATAGCCGGCTGTGTTAGCCGTCCCGGAAGACCCGCTACGCGTTTGTGATTGGAAGAAACCGCCCTCCAGGGAGATGCGGAAACGAGTGGTGGGCCGATAAGTTACACCGGTATGGCCGCCGGCGGAAAAAACCCGCCCGCCATATAGCAATGTCGGTCCCGGAGAGACCGTGGACATGGTGGTACCGACAAACGAGCCGAGATCCTGGCCGCCGGCCAGCGTGTTAATGCCAGGCTGCAGAGCAAACGCTACTACGCTGCTGTCGTCCGCGGTCGCCACCAACGAGAACTTCCACTTGGGTGCAAACCGCGATTCGAAAACCAACTGCAGATTCTCATTGAAGCCTTGCGCCCCGGTTAGTCCGTAGTAGTTCGAATAGGACGGAGTATAAACTGCATCGAAGCGGTTAATGGGTCCGGTGTGCGTGTACCCGGTTGTGGTCGATGCCACGCCGTAGCAATCGCAACCTAATTGGCGAAAATCCGATCCGCTGCCCAGCAGCGAAGATAGGGTGGAATAACCAACCGAGCCGCTGACTTGATAGACGTGAAATCCGTTCTTGTTCACAGCGGCGGGAACGCCGTCTGCGACTGCCGGATCCGGGACTAAGTTCTGCTGCGCTGGCTCTTGCTCTTGTTGCTCTTGCGCGCGAGTCGGAGCCGCACTAAACAGCGCCGCGATGATGGCTAAGCTCGCAATCTTCATGCGGCAATCCTTTTGGACAACATCCCACACTTTGTCCCACGCTCCCCCAGTCGTCGCGGAACTCCTCATTAGCATTCACTCCTCATTGCGGGCTCACTCCTTATTGCGGCACCACCACTGTGTCTCCAGGGCGCAGGATAATGTTCTCCTCGCTCCGTTTGCCTTGAATCACCGCCGAATAGTCGAATGGCAAGCGCACCTCCTTGCCGTTTTCGCGGCGCAGAATATAAATCTTGCTCCGCTTCGCGTAGTCCGTCAGACCGCCCGCTTCCGCTACCGCCTGTAATACCGTAAGCGGCGCCTTCACCGTAATCGGGCCTTCTTTCTTCACCGCCCCAATCAGATAAACCTTTTCGCTGTGCACTTCCTTGACGATCACGGAAATGTCAGCCTCCCGGAAGAAGTGGGCAAATTTTGAAGAAAGCTCCTTCTCGAGCTCAATCGGAGTCAGACCGGCAGCCTCAACCTCTTTCACCATCGGCATCGAAATGAACCCGTCCGGTCGCACCACCACCGACTGCAAAGACGCCTCCGGCTCCTTCCAAACGTTGATGGCCAACACGTCACCCGGCCCAATCACGTAGTGGGAGCTAGCAGGAGCGGCCGAAGGATCGCTTGCGGTGCTCGATTGCGGACTCGCGAGTGCGCACACCGAAAAGCAAATCAGAGCGCGAATAAAACGGTAGCCTCGATTTCGTGGGCGCATGAGCGTGCTCGAAGTCTCAGCAAGACGGTTGCCAACAAATTGCTGCCAATCTCGTCCGTCAGTACTCGCTGCCCGCCGCCGAGGTTGCAACCCGATAACTCTCGATGCGGAATGCGACGCCGAATCGCTTTGGGTTGCCATCGGCGAACTCACCGTCTGCTTCCACGCGAACTACGCGCACCGTGCATTCGAGATGCGCCCCGATTTGCGCCGGCCGCTCCAGTCCGGCAATCTCGAGCATGGATTCCAACTGCTCGCCGCACACAAATCGTTCCTCGCACACGCTGTAGAACCCGCCGATGCTGATGTTCCGCGTCGTGATCTTGATTACATCCGGCCCTCGAAAGATGTGTGCCGGAACTTGCAATTCCTTGCGCGCGTGTTTTCTCCGCTCCGCAAGGTTCAGATGAGTTGTCGGATCCATGCGTAGCGTGATCGTAGTCGTAGCGAAGCGCGGAGCAATTTGCGACCCATAACCGACTCATGGCTCAAGGATGGTAGCAGGAAAGTTCACAGCGGTTCAATACATCGCTCAGGCAGGACTCACAGTACGTATACCGATCTCATTGATCCGCAAGGTAACTCCAACAGGTTACAGAACCGATGGTTATTTGCCAGCTAGTACTTACTGGCTCCAAATACCCGGAAAGTGCATTGACAGCAAGCCAGTTCGGCTCGTATCCTCAAGCTTCCCGGTAGATTCCCAGAATTTGGTACTATGCGCTGCGGAACGATCATATTTGAAATCTTTTGGGCCGTCACGTGATACCCATGGCAGCCACCAAGCTTACTGTCATCTCGGAGGACGCCGGCCTGATCGCGATGTGCCGCGAAGCGCTTCGCGATCTGGCCCCGGCCGGCGCTTGGGAACTCCTAACGGCAACTGAGAACCTGGCTTCGAGCACCGGCGTTTGCCTTTGGGATTACGCTCCGGGCCATACGTTCGTTTCCAATCCGGCTACGCTAGGGCTAATGCACCTGTTCCTGGTCAATCCCAAAGACTTGGATGAATTCCGCCGGGCTATACCGCTGGCTGACGGTAGCATTCTTCTTAAGCCAGTTACTCGCGCCGTTCTTCAGGCCTTTCTCGGTTCCCTTGTTTCTTCTCCATCTCATAACTCGCTCAGAGCGCAACGCGACGAGTTACTCGGTTGCCTGCTGGAAGCTAATCTGAAGTTACAGGAATACGATCGTCGCAGGACTAACTTTCTGGCCCGAGCCGTCCACGAGTTTCGGGTTCCGCTCACTGCTCTTACTGGCTTCTGCGGCTTGCTGTCGGCCGGAGAACTGGGCGATCTTAATCCCAATCAACTGGATGCCCTGCACCGCATGCAGCATAGCCTTTCCCGCATGACGCGTATGACCACGGCCATGTTTGAACTCAGTATCGCGGGTCAGGGCGGCGGGCAAGATCAACCACGCCCGCACTCGGAGGAAGGGAACCTGGCGGAATGCCTCGATCAAGCCATCAAGTTGATGCGTCCGCTGACTGAGGAGAAAAGCCTCCATATCATATCCGCCAACCTGCTGCCGGCGGACCTGCCGCTGTTCTTTGAGAACGAGCAGATTGAGCAGGTTCTCGTCAACTTACTGGATAACGCCTGCAAGGCTTCGCCTCGACACGGCTCGATTGAGATCCGCGGCTATCCTTATTTTTGGGAACGGCGCTTCCTGGCTGGGGATCGCAATCCCCTGGCTGGGGACCGCAATACTAATGACCGTCGCCGCCTCCAAATACCGGCGCCGAACTCTTATCGAATTGACATACGCGATCAAGGTCCGGGCGTTCATCCCGAGCATATTGAAAGCATTTTTGAAGAGTACACATCCTACTTCGGCCCCAATGACCGCTCCGGCGGAGGATTGGGATTGGCCATCTGCCGCCTCATCGTGGAGCGTCACAACGGCCGGATCTGGGCCGCTTCCGAGCCCACCGGCGCAGTGTTCTCATTCGTACTTCCCTACGCCACCGCCAAAAAAGCGCAGAAAGCGTCCGTGCCGGGGCAAAGATCTCAAACCGCGTGACGGAGATGAACCATGCTTAACTCAGAGACGTCACGGGAGACCATTCTCATCGGCGAAGACGAGAGCGAAGTGCGCGGATTTCTCGAGATGACCCTGCGCTGTCAGGGCTATCAAATCCACTTCGCCGAAAACGGCGACGAAGTGCTAGCCCAACTTCGGGAGCATCGGGCCATCAGCGCAGTGCTGCTGGACATCATGATGCCCAGCAAGGACGGGATTGAAACGTTACGCGAGATACGGCAGTTTGATGGCAACCTTCCAGTGGTGATGCTCTCCGGGCTCGCGACGCCCGTCAAGATTGTCGAAGCCATGAAGTTCGGCGCAACAGATTTCTTGGCCAAGCCGGTCACGCATGAGCATCTGCGCCACGCTCTGCGCAAGGCGCTCGATGGAAACTCCGCCGCCATCGCGCCCGCTCAGACGCCTGCTGCTCAACCCGTGGCTCGCATGTTCTACGGCGCCCATGGCGAGATGCGCGAAATCCGCAATGTTATGCGGAAAGTCGCCGATTGCGATTGCCCGGTAATTATTCAGGGTGAGACCGGAAGTGGCAAGGAAATGCTGGCGCGCGAGGTGCACGATCAGTCACCCAGAGCGGGCAAACCCTTTTTGAAGCTCAATTGCGCGGCCGTTCCCTCGGAGCTAATGGAGAGCGAGCTGTTCGGCTATGAGCGCGGCGCCTTCACCGGCGCCTTTCAACGCAAGGCTGGCATCTTTGAACTGGCCGACGGCGGCACTCTTCTGCTGGATGAGATCGGCGACATGGACTTGCGCCTGCAAGCCAAATTGCTCCAGGTTTTGCAGGATCATGAATTCCGCCGCCTGGGCGGCCGCGAAAGCGTACATGTGGATGTACGCATCCTCGCCGCCACACATCGCAATCTCGAACAGGCGATGTTGAACAACGCTTTTCGCGAAGACCTGTTCTATCGCCTCAATGTATTTACGTTCCATGTCCCGCCCTTGCGCGAACGCCGCGAAGACATTTCCGGCATCGCCGCCTTTCTCTTGCAAAAATACGCCCGGACCAGTCACGCGGAGCGTCTGCTCACTCCCCGGCTTTTCAGCGCTTTTCAGGATTACGACTGGCCCGGAAACATTCGCGAACTGGAAAATGTGATTCGCCGTTTGATCATGCTGGGCGACCCCGAGTTAGTCGTCGCGGAACTCGCCCGCAACCGGCTTCGCAGGAATCCGCCGGAGCCCCAGGAGACCCCAGAGCGCAAAGCGTCAACGCCCGCGCAGGAGCCGTTGATTCTGGAACGCGTGCGCCAGCACAATGACAAGAACGAGACGGCGGCGATTCTGGCGGCGCTCGAGTCCACCCGCTGGAATCGCAAACAAGCAGCCGCCCTGCTCAAGATAGATTACAAAGCGCTGCTCTACCGCATGAAGAAGCTGAATATCGGCAGCCAGTAAAGCAGGAAAAATCCGGAAATCGCAACCCGTTTCGCCCACGCCCCTCGTCTAGCTGCCTGTGTCGAAAGTCCCGGACAAGCTATAGCATGTCCCACGCATTCTTGGAAGTGCTTGTTGGATAAGGTGGGACGGGCTTTAGCCTGTCCTATTCGACGCGTTGAAGGACTTTAGACACAGGCTGCTAGCCCAATCGTCTAGCCCCGAGCGTAAGCGAGGGGATCGGCGCACGCTCCACCACAACCCCGCGCCTCAATCGCGAGACCCCGACAGCAGCCAGCGCCGGACTGTCAAATAATGCCCGCCGGCGACGGTCTTGGCGAGCTTCTTCGCCTGCCAGGAAGCCGCCTGCCGCATTCCCGATTTCCAATCGCCCGAAGCGAGCGCTCCCGCCATGGCAGCGGGTGTCGAGGCCACAATCGCATACCGGCCCAGGATCGAGCAGCCATCCACTTCCGTTACACCCTGCGTAGGCTCCGAGTTGAACAAGATCTTTACTCCAGCTAAAGCCGCCGCTCGTCCCACCTGACGCGAATAATACCCGTCGGAAACCGATGCCGTAGCGATAGGCTCGCCGAGTAGCTTGCTCAGCACGGCACAACTCTCCACCCATTCCGCCAAGAGTTGATCCCAGGCGAGACCAGACATGCGCGCAGGATGCGAACGCGTGTGGCTCCCGATGACGTGCCCGCGCCGGTGAAGATCGCGGATGGCGGCCGCATCTAGAAAACCCGGCCGCCCGATCCAGTCCGTCGTGATGAAGAAGTGGCCGCGCCAGTTCTGGCGTTCCAGTTCCTCCGCGGCACAAGTATCGGCGCCGGCGCCACCGTCATCGAAAGTCAGGAACACGGGCGTTCGCGCTAGTTCCAAGGCGGAGGTCGCCAAACACACTACACTGCCGGCGGAAGCAATTGCATCCAAATGCGCGCGGAATTGCAGCCGGCTCAGGCTGTAATGCGCTGCCGCCGCGCGGCGCGCCGTCTCCGGAGCCGTCCCCTGCTCCACGACATCGTGATATCCCAGCGAGATTGCCTTTGCCAGCATAGTGGAACTTCCATCTGATCACAATTCACGCTCGCGGTAGAAGACTGGGCCAGTTCCCTCAGTCGCCCTGCAGCGGTCCGAACTTGTGACGTTGATCTGAACGTAGGGCGTTGATCTGAACTTCGGATGCTACAGTCGAACTGAGCGTTCTCGCGTCGCGCTGGAGGAATATTGTGCGTTTTCTCTTTGTTACACTCTTGGCGCTCTTCGGTTTTGGCGCGAATTTGAGCGCTGTCGGCAAACCTCGCGCGCTGGCGTTTGAAGCGCGCCAACCGGAATTCGTCTCTCACGGCAACGGATATTCGTTCTCTGTGACCTTCCGCGGGGCAGTCTTGAACTTAGGCGGGCAGGTCGTCGACATCTCACTTGCAGGCGCGAATCCTAAGTCGCAATTGGAACCTCTCGACCGCATGCCAGGCACTGCGAACTATCTCCTTGGTAGAGATGTCCGCATGTCCTACGCTCTCTACGGCCGCGTTCGCTGGCGCGGCGTTTATCCAGGCATCAATTTGGTATTTCGCGGAAACCAGCAACACCTCGAATACGATTTTGAAATCGCGGCCGGGCGCAATCCACGAACAATCCGGCTCGCGTTCAAGCGCCTGGATGATGTCCGGATAGATCGCAACGGAGATCTCGTTCTGCAACTCGGCGCCATCCAAATCCATCAACCCAAGCCGGTGGCTTACCAGCTCATCGCGGGTCAAAAGCAACCGGTTGACGTGGCGTATCGCATCGACGCCTCCAACCACATTCAATTCCGAACCGGCGCCTACAATCACCAGCGTTCCCTGGTGATCGATCCCCAAATCGTCTTCGACCAATCCTTCGGCGGCAGCAGCCAAAGCAGCACCGCTGGCCTGGCACGAGACACGCAAGGTAATCTTTACGTCGCCGGCACGACGAATTCAACCGATTTCGCCACCGTAAATCCGGTCCAGAGCCATCTGGCCACGAGTCCGCTGATCGTCACTACCGACGCCGGCAAGACCTGGAGCTTCCCCTCGCTCGGGCCGGCCAATTCAGCCAGCGCCATCGCGGCTGCTCCGTCGTCGCCGTCGACTGTCTACGCTGCCACGCCGGTTGGCGTCTTCAGGAGCGCTGACAGCGGCACAACTTGGACCGCAACAGCCGGCGCGGGTCTCGCTGGTGCGCCAATCGCGCTGACCGTGGATGCGAGTTCCGCCACTACCGTTTATGCCGCGACAGCGCAAGGCATCTTCGTCAGCATCGACGGCGGAACAACGTGGCGCGCGTCGGCGAACGGTATCTCTGGCACGGGCGTGCTGGCGATCGTTGCCCACCCATCGCAGAACGGAACCGTGTTCGCGAGCATCCAGAACTCGCCTTCCTTTTTTCGCAGTACTGACTTCGGCCAGACCTGGACCCAACTGACAATTGCCCAACCCAATCAATCGAACAGCCCGATTATTGCGATCGTGGTCGCTCCCAATGGTACGATTTTCGCCGGCACGTACACTGGCTTGTTGATCTCGACCGATAACGGAAATACCTGGACCGCCGGAGCCAGTCAGGGCGTTCAAACCAATCAAGCGCTCGCGATCGCGCCCGACTATCCATCTACTCTCTACCTGCTCAATTCGTCGGGACTGCAACGGAGTTCAGATGGCGGCCAGACCTTCACCGTCGTGTTGCCCTCTATGAACTCCGCCAACTCGTCGCAGTATATTGGCCCATTTGCGGTCGATCCACGGAATCCAGCCACTATATACGCGGCGGAGAGCCTATACGCGATTAATTCGGCGGCCATGTTTCTCCTCTACCGCAGCACGGATGCGGGACAAACCTGGTCGCAGGTTTCGCTGCCTTATCCGGTCCTCCCTCAGTCGCTCTTCATCTCGCCGGCCGATTCGAGACTCTTCCTCGAAGCCGCGACGGCTAACAATGTGTTCGTCACCAAGTGGAGCGCGGACGGCAGCCAGGTTTTGTACTCCACCTATCTCGGCGGAAGCGGCGACGACGGAGCCGCCGGAATCGCCGTGGACAAAACCGGCAGCGCCTACATCACCGGTTTCACATCCTCGCCCGATTTCCCCACCACTCCGGGCGCGTTCCTGACCAAGCTTAGCAGCGCTCCGGACATTTTTGTCGCCAAGCTCAGCGCCGATGGTTCACAACTGGCTTACTCTACGCTGCTCGGAAGCGGGTCCGCGGGAATCGGTGGCGGTATAGCCGTGGATAACACTGGAAATGCCGTGATCACCGGGTTAACTCGAGGCAATTATCCCGTGACGCCAAACGCGTTCCAACCCACGCTGGGCGCGGGTTGCACCACGTCCGAATTCAACGCGGGCCAGGCGTTCGTGACCAGGATCGCCGCCGACGGCAAGTCGCTCATTTATTCGACACTTCTCGGCGGCAGTTGCCCCGCCATGAATATACCGTTAGTCGCCCCAGCGGCGTATGGTACGAACATAGCGGTGGATGTCAGCGGAAACGCCTGGGTAACCGGTTCGACCCTTTCTCCGGATTTTCCTGTTACTTCGGACGCCTTGCAGCCGAAATTCGGCGGTGGACTCTACGATGGTTTCCTGGCTCGCTTCAATCCTTCCGGCGGCCTCGATTACGCCACTTACCTCGGCGGTCCCGGTTACGACACGTTGAGCGCAATCGCCTTCGATCCCTCCGGCAACATTTACCTGACAGGCGCAAGCGCTGGTTTATCTCAGCCTGCCTCTCCGGGCGCATTCCAACCACAGGCCAAAGCGAATTGCCCAGTCATAGACATTGGGCCTTCGTTCCCTCCACCGGTAGGCAACGCGCTCGTCTTGAAACTGGATCCCGCGGCGCATTCGATTGAGCGCCTGACTTATCTTGGGGCGCCGCTTTGTCTTTCCACGTCGTCCATCACGGTGGATTCCGAAGGCGAACCTTGGATTGCGGGCGGGTATCAATCCTTCCCCTTCGCGCCGCAGACCGCGAGTCCATTGGAGATCGGAATTGGGCAAGGATTTATCGGTAAGTTTAGTGCGGACTTCAGCGAATTGCTGTTTTCCACCTATTTCGACCCGGTCGCCGGCCTTGCGGTCGACGCTTCCGGCTTGGCCTATGTGGCGGGCACGGGCGCCTCGAGCGCCATCACCGGGACTCAGCCGGTTTACATCGCCAAAATCGATCCCACGCCGCCGGCAATTTCGCTGGATTATGTTGTGAGCGTCGTCCCTTCTGCGTTTCCTTCCCCTTTTCTTGGGATCGCCGCGGGAGAGGTGATCCGAATCCTTGGCAAGCAAATCGGACCAGCCCTGCCAACGCCCGGCGTGATCGATTCAGGAGTTTTGGCCAGCACCGTCGCAGGCGTCCAAGTTTTGTTCGACGGCACAGCCGTCCCACTTCTGTCCGTGAGCGCTCAAGAAATCGATTTGGTTGCCCCTTTCGAACTGGCTGCCAAGTCTGCCACTACAGTGCAGGTTGTGTACAACGGTGTCCAATCGAATCCGGTTCAAGTCGCCGTAACCGCCACAGCTTTGCAGATCCTGGGTGTATTCGATGACGACTTCTCTTTGAACTCCGCGTCAAATCCGGCAAAGGCAGGCTCCATAATAAGCCTTTACCTCGCCGGCGCAGGGCAAACAAATCCACCGAGCCAGGACGGCCAATTGAACGCCGCCCCGCTTGCGGCCCCAAGTATGCCGATCCAGCTCGAATGGGACAACCCCACGACGCTACTGCCGATCACGTTCGCCGGCGCAGCGCCAGGCTTGGCTGCGGGCATTCTCCAGGTCAACTTCGTAGCGCCAGCACAGAGCTTGATGAGCGTGAGTCTCTTGCTAGGAAACGCGAGCGCCGCGTTCAACGTTTTTGTACAGCAATAGAGCGCTGGCCCTTGAAAGCCTCTGTCAGAGCGCGCAGCGGGGACAATAAGACCGAGTTCGCGACGCGGATGAGGACACAGCGGGCTCGACTCCGAATTCTCTCAATCAAATTTATCGTAGCTGTGTCCCCTTGCGCTTGGCCTGAAGCCGGCTTTCGACTGGGCGGCGATTTCTATCCGCCCGCAGGCGGCTGCCTAGCCTGCCTGGCAGGCGACTTTTCAAACCCACCCACCACCCGCCGTACACTGATTGTCAGGATGAACCTGCTAACCGTCGCCGACCTGCGCCCGCACGACGAGTACTACCGGCGCCTGGAGCAAGGCGGCATCGTCTATTTTCCGGTCAGTCCGTTCCCCGTGCCCGCGGACGATCAGGACCTGCTCCTGAAAACCGCGCAGACGTCAGGCAGCCACCACAAGAACATCGCATACCGGCCGGCCGAAGACCGCGTGAGCAACTTCGATTCCAGCGCAGCCGATCCCGAACGCCTGCGCGCCGCCCTGCGCGGCTTCTCCCAGCGCACACTAGCATTCCTGCGCGAGGTCTTCCCGCGCTACATGGAGAACTGCCGCATCGATTACGCCAGCTTTCGTCCACAGGAAGAGGAGGGTCGCGATCTGCCGCTCAACAAGCGCAACGATCTGCTGCATGTCGACGCGTTTCCGACCCGTCCGACAAAGGGCGACATGATCCTGCGCACCTTCACCAACATCAATCCATCGAAAGAACGGGTCTGGATTGTTTCCGATCCCTTCCGGCCGCTGGCTGAACGCTACGCGCAGCAAGCCGGTCTGGCGCGCGCGGCGCAAGGATCTTTATTGGCGACAGCCTCGGGTCTGCTCAGTTCGCTCGGGCTCCCGCTCAAGCAGCGCTCGGCTTACGACCGCTTCATGCTGAGCTTTCACGACTGGCTAAAGGCCAACGAAGATTATCAGAAAAACTGCCCAAAATATCGTTTCGAGTTTCCGCCAGGTTCGGCCTGGATGGTGTTTACCGACGTCGTGCCGCACGCCGTTTTATCGGGCCGCTATGCATTGGAACAGACCATCATGGTGCGCAAGGAAAACCTACTCTCCACCGCCGACGCCCCGATCCGCATTCTCGAGAACCTCTGCGGCCAGCCGCTAGCAGGCTAACATCCAGCAGAGCGCGCTAACATCCGCCGGCACGCGTCTATCACTAACTCCGGCCGATCGAGTTGAACCCAATGCCCGGCGTCTTCCACGACCAGATGTTCCCCGCAAGATAAGCCGCGCAGCATCGCTTCGCGCTCCTCGCGCTCGGCGTCGGTCGAAGTGCCAGCCGAAATTACGCAGACAGGCACATCGGGAAGCGAACCCAAAGCCGCCAGCGACGCCGCGCTGGCCGGCAACTGCTCCAGATGTGCGGCCATCCCCTCGAAACATTTCGGATCGCACCAATGCGCTTGCACTACGGGCCAGGCATCGCGCG